>DASQFG010000246.1:0-3786 GCA_035633315.1 Nakamurella sp.
TGCGGCCCGTGGCCGGAATCGGCGATCACCACCTCGCGGTACGCGCCGCCGGCTGCGGCGTACCCGTCGAGCACGCCGCGAGTCTGCGCGAGCATGGGCTGCGGCGGCCAGTGCTCCGCACCCGGCCAGCCGGGCACCGCACCCAGCGAGCCCAGGAATCCCATGTCGTACAACGACGTGTCGGAGACGATCACGTCGTCGGCGCCGCGGATCCACAGGATCGGCGGCTTGGGATCGACTCCGGACAGGTCGTCGATACGGAAATGCGTCGGTGCCAGGGAATTCAGCACCCCGCGGTCGCCGGGAGCCATTCCCGGCCACACCGCCACGGCCACGGAGGTCCCCGGGTAGTTGTCGTCACCGAGCCGGGTCGACAGCATGGACTCGACATAGATGTCGACGTGATCGGGCACATGCGGGGGCTTGACGTAGTGCGCCAACAACACCCGCCGGGGGGACAGCGGCGAGTCGTCGCTGCGGTCGCCGGCCGCGAGCCTGGCCAGGAAGTCGGGGTTGACGCAGCCACCGCCGGACCCCGCGCCGCTCGGGTCGCACAACGAGCCGTCGACTCCTCTGGTGCCGCCGAAACCGAAGGGCGACACCGGGTCGACCAGGGTCAGTGAGGCGATCCGCTCCGGCGCGTCCAGCAGATACTGCAGGGCGACGCCGCCGCCCAGGCTCCAGCCGATCAGATGGATCGGCGGCAACTCCAGGGCCTCGACGGTGGCGCCGATGTCGTCGGCGAAGTCGCGCACCCCTCGCGTGGCGTCCACCGGGGCCGGATCGGTGTCGCCGAAACCCCGCAGGTCCACGGCGATCGGCCGGTAGGCAGCCGGCAGCGCGAGCATCGTCGGTTGCCAGAACAGGCTGGACGACACGTTGCCGTGCACGAAAACCACCGGGACACCGGTCCGGCCAGGCAACTCCAGCACGTTCACGGTGAGCCGCGAGGTCGAGATCCGCCGGGAGGAGACCCCGGCCAGCAAGGTGTTCACGCCTCACATCTTGCGCGACGGTCACCGGCTACGCCTGGACCACCCCGCCCCGCGTGCACGGTGGTCAGGGTTCAGCGCTCATCGCGGGCCCGAGCGCCGTCGTTGTGCATCCAGGTATCTGGCGGCGCGGCGCTGCCCGCCGCGTGCCGCGATCGCCGACTGCAGGGCCCGCATCGCCGCCGACGATGCCGCGCGGTTGGCGACCGGCCACGACGCTCGCACTCGTCCAGCCAATCGAGCGGAGTGGTGTGCCTCCGCCGACTGTTGCACCGCCGGCAGGCCGCGACCTCGTTCTCGATCCACCACGAGCCGCCCTTCACCCTGGGCACGAGATGGTCGGTCGTGGGTTGCACGAGGCCGGCGAATGCTCGCCCGCACCACCCGCAGCGGTCGCCGTCCCTCACCAGCACGGCAGCCAACCGCTCCGCGCGGCCGGGCCGGCGGCGGTCCGACGTGTCCGTCATCGGATCCTCGTGCTCGATCGCTGCTCGATCGCTGCTCGATCGCTGTCTTGATCATCGCGGGACTGACATCCTAGCGCGATCACTCCGGGCGGCCCGGCCGGTGATTCCGCGACCGACGGAGGGTCGGACCGGCTCGGGAAACCACTGCACGCACCCGCGAGGCGGACTGTCGGACCTCGTCGGCAGGATGGCATCCATGCGCACCGTCGAAGAACACGCCCGCGTTATCGCCGGGCTGCTCAAACCCACCGGTCCGGAATCCCTACCGCTGGCCGAGGCGGTCGGGCTGGTGTTGGCCCAGGACCTGGTGGCGACCATCGATCTGCCGCCATTCGCCAACTCGGCCATGGACGGCTACGCCGTGCGGGCCGTTGATGTCGCCGAACTACCGGCCACACTGCCTGTCTCGCAGGACATACCGGCCGGCCGGACGGACACCCAACCGCTCGCGCCGGGTACCGCTGCCAGGATCATGACGGGCGCCCCGCTGCCGCCGGGAGCCGAGGTGATCGTGCAGGTCGAGCGGACGGACGGCGGAGAATCCGTGGTGCGCATCGACAGCGCACCGCCAGCGGGCGTGCACGTGCGGACCCGCGGTGAGGATGTCGCCGCCGGTGCAATGGTGCTGGCAGCGGGCACCGTCGTCGGACCGACACAGGTGGGGGTGGCCGCGGCGCTGGGCTTCGCGGAACTCGTGGTCCGCCGGCCGGTGCGGGTACTGGTGCTGTCGACCGGGACCGAGCTCGTCGCGCCGGGCCAGCCGCTCGCCCCCGGGCAGATCTACGAGTCCAACGCCCCCATGCTCGCGGCCGCGATGACAGCGGTCGACGCCCGCGTCACCATCGAGCACTTCGTCGCCGACGACGTCGAGCACCTGCGCGCCGCGCTGTCCACCGCGGCGACCGGAATCGACCTCATCGTCACCTCGGGTGGGGTGTCGGCCGGCGCCTACGAGGTGGTGAAGGACGCGCTCACGGATCAGGGCGTGGAGTTCGCCAAGGTGGCCATGCAGCCCGGCATGCCGCAAGGCGCCGGTCGTTTCCTGGGCGTGCCTGTGGTCACCCTGCCGGGTAATCCGGTCAGCTCCTACGTCTCTTTCGAGGTGTTCCTCCGGCCCGCGATCCGCGCCGCCATGGGTCACCCCGACGTCACCCGGCCGATCGTGCTGGCCCCGTTGTCCGCGCCGCTGGACTCCCCGGCCGGCAAACGCCAGTTCCGTCGGGGCCAGTTGGACGCCGTCGCCGGAACCGTAGCGGCGTGGGGCGGACCGGGCTCGCACCTGCTGTCCTGGCTCGCCGGCGCCGATTGCATGATCGTCGTCGACGAGGACGTCACCCACCTGGAGGCCGGCGAGGAGGTGGAGGTCTGGCTGCTGGCCTGATCGCTGCCCGCACCGGCCCGGCATACCAAGGCACCCCACACACCACCCGACAACGACGGCACACCACCCGACAACGACGGCCCGACAACGCCGCTCCGCACGGGCAAGCGAACCAAGGCACCCCACGGCCGCCCCACCCGTCCCGGAAGGACCCCCGTTGCCGGAAGGCCACACGATTCACCGGCTGGCCCGCGACCTGCAGCGGAGCTTCGAATACCAGCCGCTGCGGGCATCGAGCCTGCAGGAGCGGTTCACCGCCGGTGCCGCCAGGATCGACGGGCTGAGCCTGATGGTGGCCCGCGCGCACGGCAAGCACCTGTTCGTGATGTTCATGGGCCCCCGCCTCGTGACGGAACACCTGCACATCCATCTCGGGCTGTACGGCTCGTTCGTGATCGGCAAGGGGCCGGCCCCTGAGTCCCGCGGCATGCTTCGCCTGCGGCTCGAGACCGACGAGAAGTGGGCCGATCTGCGCGGGGCGACCGCGTGCGAACTGCTCACACCCAAGGAGGTGAAGGCCATCCACGATCGGCTGGGTCCGGACCCACTGCGCTGGACAGACTCATCAGCTCCGGTCTGGGCACAGATCTCCCGGTCGAGCACGAGCATCGGCGCGCAGCTGATGGCGCAGAAGGTGATCTCCGGTGTCGGCAACGTGTACCGGGCCGAGGTGCTGTTCCGGCAGCGGATCAACCCGCACCGGCGCGGCAACGACATGCTTCGCGAGGAGTTCGACGAGATCTGGTCGGACCTGATCGGGCTCATGCGCGCGGGCGTCCGCGCCGGACGCATCGTGACGACCCGGCCGGAGCACCGGCGCCGCGGCCGGGTGCGCCCCGATGATGCGCACTATGTGTACCGCCGGGCGGGGCTGCCCTGCCGGATCTGCGGCACGGAGATCCGCCGAGAGGTGCTGGTCAGCCGAAACCTCTACTGGTGCCCGGTG
>DASQFG010000247.1:0-13096 GCA_035633315.1 Nakamurella sp.
TGTTCACCTCCGAGCAGTCCGTCGAACTGGCGCCGCCGACGCTGCCAGCCGAATGCATCGAGTGGGACGTGACGTACCTGCTCAGCGACACCGACCACGGCCTGGTGCTCAGCGGTATCGACCCGTCGGCCCAGTCGATGAGGGCATGCGGGTGACGCGCCCCCGCCGCACTGTGCGATCGCGCACTGTCCGATCACGCACTGTCCGATCACGCACTGTCCGATCACGCCGAGCCTGGGTCGCGGCGGTTGCCGCACTAGGGACCGTGGCCGTGCTCGCGGCCTGTTCGTCCGCGCCCCAGCCCCGGGCCGCCACCACCACCGCCTCGCCCTCCGCGAGTTCGGCCGCGCCGGCCAGCCAGGCCAGCGCTGGTTCGTCATCGGCCGCGATGGTTGCCGCATCGACCGCCGAGCAGTCCAGCGCATCGCCGGTGCCGCCGCCCGCAGCCACGCCGCCGCCCGCCCAGCCGGTGACGCCCGGCGGCCTGGTCACCGACGCGGACATGGCACAAGCCACCGCCGCGGTGGCCGGAACGGGCGTTCCTGACCAGGCGGGGATGGTCGTCATGGCCAACTCCGCGCACGCCGTGGGCAGCGACCTGGTCGCCAGATTGCACCTGGGCGGCGTCATCCTGATGGGCTCCAACGGGGTGATCGACGGCACCTCCTCCGGCACCCCGGACGAGGTGGCCGCGGTGACGGCCGAGCTGCAGTCGCAGGTGCCGGCCTCGCAGGCCGGCGCCCCGCTGCTGATCGCCACCGACCAGGAGTACGGGCTGGTCACCCGCCTCGTCAACGGCTTCACCGACTTCCCGGGCGCGGCGGAACTGTCCGGGATCGGCTCGACGGATGAAGCGGCGGTGCAGACCGAGAGGGTGACCGCGGCGGCCGGCGCGGAAATGCTCGCGGTGGGCATCAACGTCGATTTCGCGCCGGACGCTGACGTGGTGCCGGCGTCGGGGTCCTCCGCGATCGGTGATCGGTCCTTCGGCTCCGACCCGGAGCGGGACGCCGCGCTGGTCGCCGCCGCGGTGCGCGGGTACCAGAGTCCCGGCCTGGCTGCCACCATCAAGCATTTCCCCGGCATCGGCCGGATCTCCGTGGATACTCACGTGTCGTTGCCGACGCTGGACGTCGCGTGCGACGAATGGAACACCGTCGAATCCGTGCCCATGCGCGGCGGTGTCGATGCCGGAGTCGCACTGGTGATGACCGGACACGTCCTGGTGCCGGCGGTGGGCACCACCACCGTGCCGTCGAGCATCTCCAGCGCGGTCGTCACCGACCTGCTGCGCGGCGCCGGAACCGCCGGCTGCACCGGACTGAACTTCACCGGCGTCACCGTGTCCGACGCGATGGAGATGGCCCCGATCTCGCAGAACTATTCGCCCGGCGAGGCCGCCTGGCGAGCGGTGGCGGCGGGGCAGGACCTGGTGCTGATGCCGACGGACCCGGAGGCCGCGGTCAACGGGATCATCACCGCTGCCGGCGACGGTTCGCTGGCACCGGCCCAGCTGCAGCAGGCGGCTACCAGGGTGTACGCGCTGCGGTTGGCGCTGGCTCGCGCACAACGACCGGGCCTTGACGTGGTGGGGTCCGCCGACCACCAGGCCATCGCGGCGGACGCCCGCGCCGCCGGCTGATCAGGTCCGCTGCAGCGCCCGCAGGCCTCGGGAGCGGCGTCCGCGGTCCTCGACGCAGCCGACCTCAGAGCGGGATGTTGCCGTGCGCCCCGCGCCCCGCGGGCGCTGAGGCCAGCGCCTCCGCCACCCGGCGCCGGGTTTGCGCCGGCGTGATCACCTCGTCCACGAAACCGAGTTCCACCGCCTTCTCCACCCCGCCGGTCAGCTTCTCGTGATCCTCGGCCAGTTGCGCGTGCAGCGCATCGCGTTCCTCGGGCGGCGCCGCGGCCAGCTTCCGCCGGTGCAGGATGCCGACCGCCGCCTTGGCGCCCATCACGGCGATCTGCGCGTCCGGCCAGGCGAACACCGCGGTGGCGCCCAGCGACTTGGAGTTCATCGCGACGTAGGCCCCGCCGTACGCCTTGCGGGTCACCAGGGTGACCCGCGGGACAACAGCCTCGGCGAAGGCGTGCAGCAGCTTCGCCCCGCGGCGCACCACGCCGTCCCATTCCTGGCCGACGCCGGGCAGGTATCCGGGCACGTCGACGATCACCAGCAGCGGAACGCCGAACGCGTCGCACATCCGGACGAACCGGGAGGCCTTCTCCGCCGAGGTGGAGTCCAGGCAGCCGCCCAACCGGAGCGGATTGTTCGCCACCACCCCGACGGTGCGCCCACCCAGCCGGCCGAGGCCGATCACGATGTTCGGCGCCCACTTGGCCTGCAGTTCTTCCATCGGCTCGTCGAGGATGCCGTCGATCAGCGGCCGCACGTTGTACGCCCGGTTCTTCTGCTCGGGCAGCTTCTTCTCGAGCTCGGGGTCGTCGTCCATCCCGGCGACCCCGGCGATCCCGGGACGGGAGAACAGTGAGGCCACCTTGCGGGCCCGCCGCATGGCGTCCTGCTCGGAGTCGGCGATGATGTGCACGACGCCGGACTTGCGGCCGTGCGCGGCCGGGCCGCCGAGGGCTTCGGAGTCCACCTGCTCGCCGGTGACGGACTTGACCACGTCGGGACCGGTGACGAAGATCCGGGCGTCCGGCGACATGATCACGATGTCGGTGAGCGCCGGGCCGTAGGCCGCACCGCCTGCCGCCGCGCCGAGCACCACCGAGATCTGCGGCACCCGCCCGGACGCGCGGACCATGGCCGCGAACACCTGCCCGACCCCGTCGAGCGCCTCCACCCCCTCGGCCAGCCGGGCGCCGCCGGAATGCCACAGGCCGATCACCGGGACCCGTTCGCGTACGGCGGTGTCGATGGCGTCCACGATGTGCTTGCAGCCCTCGTGGCCGAGTGCGCCGCCCATCCGGGTGCCGTCCGTGCAGTACGCGATGGCCTTGGAGCCGTTGATCTTGCCGCGCACCGCCCAGACGCCGGACGTGTCGGTGGCGTGCAGGCCGACCAGCGTGCCCGGGTCGAGCAGTTCGGCGAGCCGGACCTCGGGTTCACGCGGATCGATGGTGCGCGGGCCGGGGCTGGTCCGGCTCTGGGTGGCCGCGGGCGGGCCTGCGGGATCAGCGTGGGTCGGATCGGTCACTTCGGTCAAAGGCCGGGCGACAGACGTCACGGGAACTCCTGACATGCCATGGGCATAGAGGGTGAAGGTGGGCAGGGTCCAGTACCTAGGAGTCCCGGAGGTGCCGGAGCGGACACACCGACCCGGCTTGGTCCGGCCGCGCGGCTGACGCATACCGCGGCGCGGGCGACCGGTCACGCCTTGCTGAACACCAGTGCGACGTTGTGGCCACCAAACCCGAACGAGTCGTTCACGGCGGCGGTCAGGTCGACCTTGCGGTTGTCGGCCGCCACATCGACCTTGATCTCCGGATCGAGTTTGTTGAGGTTGCGCGTGCCCGGGACGACGCCGTCCCGGATCGCCAGCAATGTGGCGATGCCCTCCACGGCGCCGGCGGCGCCGAGCATGTGACCGGTCATCGACTTGGTGGAGGTCACCACCGGGTGGTCGCCGATGGCCCGCAGGATGGTGTTGGACTCCGCCAGGTCGCCGACCGGCGTCGAGGTGGCGTGGGCGTTGACGTGCCCGATGTCGGCCTTGGTCAGATCGGCGGACTTCAGCGCCTTGGCGATCGCCCTGGCCGAGCCCTCGCCGTCGGGTTCGGGGGCGGTGATGTGGAACGCGTCGTTGGACATCCCGATGCCGGCCAGCCGACCGTAGATCTTGGCGCCGCGAGCGCGGGCGTGATCCGCGCGTTCCAGCACCATGATCCCGGCACCCTCGCCGAGCACGAAACCGTCGCGTTCGATGTCGAACGGCCGCGACGCGCCCTGCGGGTCATGGTTCCTGGTGCTCATCGCCCGCATCTGGGCGAAGCCGGCGATCGGCAGCGGATGGATGCACGCCTCCGCGCCGCCGGCGATCGCGATGTCGATCTCGCCGTCCTGGATCATCTTGAAGGCCCAGGCGATGCCCTCGGCGCCCGAGGCGCAGGCCGACACCGGCGCGTGCACGCCGCCGCGGGCCTTCGCCCAGAGTCCGACCGCGGCGGCCGGGCCGTTCGGCATCAGCATCGGGATGGTCAGCACCGCGACCTTGCGGATGCCGACCGTCTCCAGCACGTCGTCCTGACCCAACAGGGTCAGCGCGCCCCCGATGCCGGTGCCGACCACGACCCCGAGCCGTTCCGGATCGAGCTCGGGTTCGCCGGCGTCGGCCCACGCCTCCCGGGCCGCGACCAGCGCCACCTGCTGACAACGATCCAATCGCCGGGCCTCCACCCGGGGGAGCACGGTGAGCGGATCGACGGCGAGCGGGGCGTAGATCCGGACCGGGAGGTCGTTGGCCTCGACCCACGGTTCGTTGTTCGCCACGACGCCGATCCGGCCGTCCAACATGGCCTGCCAAGTCTCCGGGGCCGTGCCACCGATGGGAGTGGTGGCACCTAGACCGGTGACGACGACGTCAGGGCGAGTGCTCATGCCTGGTTGGCCTCGATGTAAGCGACGGCGTCACCAACGGTCTTGAGGTTCGCCAGCTCGTCGTCGGGGATCTTCACACCGAACTTGTCCTCGGCCTGCACCGCGATCTCCACCATCGAGAGCGAATCGATGTCGAGGTCGTCAGTGAAGGACTTCTCGGGGGTGACGTCGGCGGCGCTGACGCCCGCGACCTCTTCGACGATCTCGCCGAGGCCGGCGATGATGTCCTCGTTGCTCACGGTGTTTCCTTTCGGGGGTGACATGCCGCTCCGGAATCGGAGGCGGCGGGAGTTGTTCCCGGCGCATTCTGCCGCACGGGCACGGCGCGGGCGCTCAGGGCAACCTCGACGCGCACTCGGTTCAGGGGCACAGGAACACCTGGCCCGCATACGTCAGGCCGGCCCCGAAGGCCACGGACAGCACGACGTCCCCGGAGGACACCTCGCCCGCCGCGCGCATCCGGTCCAGCGCCAGCGGGATCGAGGCAGACGACGTGTTGCCGGAGGTGACGATGTCCCTGGCCACCTTCAGCTCGGGCCGGGCGCCGGCCGCGATGACCTTCTTGGCGATGGCGTCGATGATCCGCAGGTTCGCTTGGTGGGTGACCAGCACGTCGACGTCGGCCAGGTCCACACCGGCCGCCTGCGCCGCACGGATCGCCACCGAGCCGATCTTTGTGGTGGCCCAGCGGAAGACCGTCTGACCCTCCTGGAAGAAGGTGCCGTTCCGCCCGTCGATGCGGATCGCGTCGATGTGCGTCTCGTCGCTGCCCCACACCACCGGGCCGATCTCGGATTCGTCCGACCCGGTGACGATGACCGCTCCGGCTCCGTCGGCGAAGATGATGGCCGTCGCCCGGTCCTTGGGATCGGTCCACGCTGTCAGCCGCTCGGAGCCGACCACCAGCACTGTCGAGGAGGTTCCCGCGCGAATCGCCTGGTCGGCGGCGGCGACGCCGTAACAGAATCCGGCGCAGGCCGCGTTGATGTCGAACGAGCCGGGCGCGTGGATCCCGAGTGCGCCGGCGATCTGGGTGGCGGCGTGCGGGACCGGGCTCTCCAGGGTGCAGGTCGCGACGATCACTGTGTCGATGTCGGTGGGGGAGATGCCGGCCTCGGCGATGGCCTTGGCGGAGGCCCGCGCGCCCATCGAGATCACCGTGTCGTCCTCGCCGGCGAACCGGCGCTCGGCGATGCCGACCCTGGAGCGGATCCACTCGTCGTCGGTGTCCATGATCTGCGCCAGATCGTCGTTGGTGACAACCGTGTCCGGGCGGAAATGACCGAGACCGGAGATCCTGGAGCCCGCGCGCCCAGCGGGCCTGTGGATACTGGTCGGGATCCTGGTCGCGCTCACCGGTGCACTCCGGCGTGCTCGGCGAAGAAGCCGGTGACGGCGCCCAGATCGTTTGGTGTCTTCAGCGCCAAGGTCGCCACGCCCTTCAGCTCGCGTTTGATCAGTCCGACCAGGGTGCCGGCGGGTGGCAGTTCCAGCACCCCCGTGACGCCCATGTGCGCCAGGGTGGCCATGCACTGGTCCCAGCGCACCGGGCGGGTGACCTGGGCGACCAGCAGCCGCAGGAAGGTGGCGCCGGACCCGGGGCCGCCGATCACCGAACCGTCGGAGTTGGTGAGCAACGGCCGCTGCGGGTCGGCGGGGCTGATCGACCGGACGTGTTCGGCGACGGTGGCTTCGGCGCTGGCCATGTACGAGGTGTGGAAGGCGCCCGCGACCGGTAACCCGATCACCCTGGTGCCGGCCGGCGGGTCGGCGGCCAGCGCGGCAAGGGCGCTCGCGCTGCCGGCCGCAACGATCTGACCGCCGCCGTTGACGTTGGCACCCACCAGGTCCAGCTCGGCCAGCGTGCCGAGCACGGTCACGACGTCGCCGCCCACGACGGCCGACATCCCGGTCGGGGTCAGCGCGCAGGCCGCGCTCATCGCCTGGCCGCGCACGGCGGCGAGGTCGACAGCGTCCAGCGCCGGCAGCACTCCGGCCAGCGCGGCGGCGGCGAGTTCGCCCACGGAGTGTCCGCACACCGCGGCTCCCGGCGGCAGCGAGAGCTGCCCGGCCGCGAGCAGCGCGGTCGCGACCACCAGTGGCTGGGTGACGGCGGTGTCCTTGATCTCGTCGGCGCCGGCGGTGGTGCCCAGCGCGATCAGATCCAGGTGGGCCCGATCGGACATCGCCGCCGCCTGATCGCGGACGCCGTCGAGTTCCAGCCAGGGACCGAGCATCCCTGGTTTCTGAGCTCCTTGACCCGGAGCGACCATGGCCAGCACTGGACAAGCCAAACACGATCAGGTCACCGGCGCGCGTATTGAACGACACCAAGTCCGGACGAATGATTTGTAGGGATCCTACAAATCACCCATCGGGAACAACCAAACGATCTTCGTCAACCGCCCGGTGAGCCGTTGCCGGTCAGGCCGTCGAGGTGGCGGAACTGAGCCGCCCGAGGATGACAGCGGTCTGCAGGATCAGCAGGTCACGAGGCTCGGTGGGGTCGCGTCCGGTCAACTCGGTGATCCGCCGGAGCCGGTAGCGAACGGTGTTGGAGTGCACGAACAGTCGCCTGGCGGCCGGCTCCAATGCGCCGCCTGCCTCGAGGTAGGCGTCCAGCGTGGGCAACAGCGAGGTGGGGGCCGCGGCCAGCGGTCCGTAGATCACCGTGCGGAGCCGTTCGGCGGCCCTGGCGTCCCCCCCGAGCACCCGCTCGGCCAGCAGATCGTCGGCCTCCACCGGGCGGGGTGCGTCGGGCCAGCCGGCCGCGACATCCAGGCCGGCCAGGGCGTCGGCCGCCGAGATGACAGCGCCGCGCAGTCCACCGCCAGGACGTCCCTGCACCACCGGGCCGTCGCCGAACAGGGTTTCGACTCCGGAGCCGGGCGGGTCCGAGCCGGACAGCACCAGCACCAGTCGGTCGCCCTGGACGCCGGCCATCGCGGCCCGGCCCGCCGCTGCCGCCCATTCGGCAACGGCGGCGACCGCCTCCGCCCGGTCACCCGGCGGGGCGGCGCCGGCCACCACGATGGTGTCGGCCGAGGGATCCCAGTCCAGCGCGGCGGCCCTGGAGGACAGCGCACCGATGTCCTCGCCGCGGACCACCCCGTCCACCACGCCGGCCTCGACCCGCGCATCCCAGGCGCCACGGGTTTCCGCCGCAGCGGCATAGACCGATGCTGCCGCGAAGGCCACCTCGCGGCTGTACCGCAGCAGGGAGTCGCGCAGGGCCACGGATTCCGCCTGGTCGGCGGCCAGCGCGGGTAGCTGCTCCTCGGCGACGGCGATCGCGATCCTGACCAGTTCGACGGTGCGCCGCAGGGATACCGCACGCACCAGGTCCCGCGGCGCGGTGCCGAAGACCTCTCCGGTGATCCGGTACTCCGGTCCGGGGGTGGTGGCCCAGACCACGTACCCGGAGATGCCGGCCTGGGCCACCAGGGTGACCCAGGACCGCTGCTCGGCGGGCAGCACCCGGAACCAGGGGAGTCGTTCGTCCATCAGCGCCACCGATCGGGTGGCCAGGCCGCCGGCGGCCCGCTCCACGCGCTTGAAGGTGGCGGCGCTGACGCCGGGCGCGCGGGCGACGTTGACCCCGGGCACCCGGGGTGTGCTGGTCATCGCGGGTCCGAAGGACAGCTGAGGCCGGCACCGTTGACGGCGCCGGCCTCAGCCGGGTGTGTTTCCAGCAGGATCAGGCTGCGCTGACCCCGGTGGCCTGCGGTCCCTTGGGGGACTGCTCGACCTCGAAGTTGACCCGCTGGCCCTCTTCGAGCGACTTGTAGCCCGTACCGCTGATCGCGGAGTAGTGCACGAAGACGTCGCCAGAGCCGTCATCCGGGGAGATGAAGCCGTAGCCCTTCTCCGCGTTGAACCACTTCACAGTTCCCTGCGCCATGCCTGCTCTCCTCGAGCGTTGTCCGCGGATGAACCCGCGGGGTGGAACACCTCGATCGGGTCCTTCTCCGACCGGGGGGATGCGCTTTTACCCCGTGCGATGCCGCGCGGACATCAGGAGAAGAGCAACAACGAGGCGAACAGTACCGCCTCACCCGATCGAATTGCTACCGGGGCGCCCGATGGATTTGGGACGTTTTTCACCGGGCTGACCGATCCCCTTTCTTGTCCGACGGAAGTGCCGATCATCAGTTACGAATCACCGCCGGCATTTCCGGACCGGCCCGCCCGCACGTCGTGCAACCGGTACTTCGCGGCGGCCTCGGCGGCGGCACCCTTGCGGTATTCGCCGCGGCGCTCCAGAGCGGAAAGGGTTGCCACCACCATCGACGGTCCGTCGATGAGGAAATGCCTGCGGGCCGCCTGCCTGGTGTCGGAGAACCCGAAGCCGTCGGCACCCAGTGCGACGTAATCGCCCGGCACCCACGGCGCGATCTGGTTCTGCACGGCCCGTTGCCAATCGCTGGTGGCGATCACCGGCCCGGGGGCGCCGCTGAGCGCCTGGGTGATGTACGGGGTACCGGGATCGGAGCCGGGATCGAGCAACCTGGCCCGCTCGATGGCCTCCGCGTCCCGCCGCAACTCCGTCCAGCTGGTCACCGACCACACATCGGCGGCGACGTCCCAGTCCTTGGCGAGCAGGTCCTGGGCCTCCAGCGCCCAGCGCACACCCACCCCGGAGGCGAGCAGTTGGGCGCGGGCCTTGCCGTCGGCGTCGGCAGCGGGCGACAGCTTGTAGATACCCCGCACCAGCCCGTCGACGTCCAGGTCGTCCGGTTGCTTCGGCTGCTGGTACGGCTCGTTGTACAGGGTGATGTAGTAGAAGATGTTCTCGCCGTGCGGCCATTGCTCGCTGCCGCCGTACATCCGCCGCAGCCCGTCCTTGACGATGTGCGCGATCTCGTACCCGTAGGCCGGGTCGTAGGCCACCACGTGCGGCATCGTGGCGGCGAGCAGGTGCGAGTGCCCGTCGGCGTGCTGCAGACCCTCACCGGTCAGTGTGGTGCGGCCGGCGGTGGCACCCAGCACGAAACCGCGGCCCATCTGGTCGCCGATCGCCCAGAACCCGTCACCGGTGCGCTGGAACCCGAACATCGAATAGAAGATGTACATCGGGATCATCGGCTCGCCGTGGGTGGCGTAGCTGGTCGCGGCGGCGGTGAAGGTGGCCACCGAACCGGCCTCGTCGATGCCCTCGTGCAGGATCACGCCCTGCTCGGATTCCTTGTACGCCAGCATCAGATTGGCGTCCACCGCGGTGTACAGCTGGCCGGACGGGTTGTAGATCTTCTGCGACGGGAAGAACGAGTCCATGCCGAAGGTGCGGGCCTCGTCCGGGATGATCGGCACCACCCGCTTGCCGATCTCCGGGTCCTTGAACAGGTCGCGGACCAGCCTGACGAAGGCCATCGTGGTGGCGATCTCCTGCTTGCCAGAGCCACGGACGAGCACGTCGTAGACCTTGTCGCCCGGCAGCACCAGCGGCTTGGCCGTGACCCGCCGCTCGGGGACGTACCCGCCGAGCCGGGCCCGCCGTTCCTGCAGGTACTTGATCTCGTCGGTGTCCGGCCCCGGGTTGTAATACGGCGGGCGGTAGAGATCGGCCTCCAGCGCCGAGTCCGGGATCGGCAACCGCAGGCCGTCCCTGAATTCCTTCAGGTTCGCCATCGTCATCTTCTTCATCTGGTGCGTGGCGTTGCGGCCCTGGAAGGACGGGCCGAGGCCGAAGCCCTTGATGGTCTTGGCCAGCACGACCGTCGGCTGCCCGGAATGGGTGGTAGCCGCCTGGTAGGCCGCGTACACCTTGCGATAGTCGTGACCGCCGCGCCGCAGCTTCCAGATGTCCTCGTCGGTCATGTCCGCGACGAGCTGCTTGGTGCGCGGGTCGCGACCGAAGAAGTGCTCCCGGATGTAGGCGCCGTCGTTGGCCCGGTAGGTCTGGAAGTCGCCGTCGGCGGTGGTGTTCATCAGGTTGACCAGCGCACCGTCTCGGTCGGCCTGCAACAGCTTGTCCCAGTCCCGGCCCCAGACCGCCTTGATGACGTTCCAGCCGGCGCCGCGGAAGAACGACTCGAGCTCCTGGATGATCTTGCCGTTGCCGCGGACCGGACCGTCGAGGCGCTGCAGGTTGCAGTTGATGACGAAGGTGAGGTTGTCCAGGCCGTCGATGGCCGCGACGTGGATCAGGCCGCGCGATTCCACCTCGTCCATCTCGCCGTCGCCCAGGAACGCCCAGACGTGCTGCTCCGAGGTGTCCTTGATGCCGCGGTGGTGCAGGTAGCGGTTGAACCTCGCCTGCTGGATCGCGTTCATCGGGCCCAGACCCATGGAGACGGTGGGGAACTCCCAGAAGTTCGGCAGCAGCCGCGGGTGCGGGTAGGACGGGATGCCGCCACCCGGATGCGACTTCTCCTGCCGGAAGCCGTCCAGGTCGTGCTCGGAGAGCCGGCCCTCCAGGAACGCGCGGGCGTACATGCCCGGCGACGCGTGACCCTGGAAGAACACCTGGTCACCGCCGCCGGGGTGATCCTTCCCGCGCCAGAAATGGTTGAAGCCGACCTCGTACAGGCTGGCCGACGAGGCGTAGGTGGAAATGTGGCCGCCAACCCCGATGCCGGGGCGCTGCGCGCGGTGCACCATAATGGCGGCGTTCCACCGGATCCAGCCGCGGTACCTGCGCTCGATCTCCTCGTCACCCGGGAAGAACGGCTCCGACTCGGTCGGGATGGTGTTGATGTAGTCCGTTGTCGTAAGTGCAGGGAGAGCAACATGCTGCTGGCGGGCACGTTCGAGCAGGCGGAGCATCAGGTACCGGGCGCGTTGCTGGCCACCGGCATCGACCATCGCGTCGAAGGAGCTCAACCACTCGGTGGTTTCCTCCGGATCGATGTCCGGCAGCTGGGCGGCGATGCCGTCCTTGATCACGCGCAGGCGTGGTGCGGACTGGTCGTTCACTGACGTTGTCAAGACAACTCCTCGTGACGTTTCGGCGGGTGGGCCCGCGGGTCTGGCACGCCGTGATGATCGGGTCGTTCGTCGGGCGATGTGCCGAACGACACTGTTCTGACTTCCGCTCTGACTTCCCAGCATCCTCTCCCATTCGGCGCCCCTGTCGCTCGTCGGGATGGCACCGGGGAGCAGAAGTGCGGTACCGATCTTCACGGGCCACCACCCGGTGCATAAGGTATTGCCGCAGGGGACACGCACTTCTCCACGTGCATGGCCGAACACCTCGAAGGGACGCGATACAGGTGAGTGACGTCGCAGGGCGGTCGGTGAACACCGCTGCCCGGCTCGGTCTGAAGGCCGGGGACACGGTAGGGGAGGCCGGATACGACGACGATGTCGATCACGACCTGCGGGACGCGATCGCCGACCTGATCGACTCCGATCTGCTGGACGAGGACGCCGACGACGTCCTGGACGCCGTTCTGCTGTGGTGGCGCGAGGGCGACGGCGACCTCACCGACGCGCTGATCAACGCGATCCCGCTGCTCGCCGACGACGGCGTGATCTGGTTGCTGACGCCGAAGACGGGCAAGGACGGCTACGTGGAGCCGAGCGAGATCGCCGAAGCCACCCGCACCGCGGGCCTGGCACAGACAACCAGCGTGGCCGGTGGTCCGCGATGGATGATCGCGCGGCTCGCGCGACCCAAGTCGGGAAAGGTGCGCCGCTGATGGCTCTCCCGGTTGGCGGGCAGGCGCCCGATTTCACCCTGCCCGACGCGAACAAGACCCCGATCAGCCTGTCCTCGTTCCGCGGCAAGCGGGCCGTGTTGCTGGTGTTCTTCCCGTTCGCGTTCTCCGGTAACTGCACGGCCGAGCTGTGCCAGTTGCGCGACGACCTGAGCGCCTTCCAGAACGAACGCGTCCAGGTGCTGGCGATCTCCACCGACACCTCCCAATCGCTCAAGGCCTGGGCGGAGCTCCAGGGCTTCACCTTCTCGCTGCTGTCCGACTTCTGGCCGCACGGGGCGGTCGCGCGGTCCTACGACGTCTTCTTCGACAAGGCGGGCATGGCGCTGCGCGGCACGTTCCTGGTCGACGTCGACGGCACGATCGTGTTCTCCGAGGCGAACGGTCCGGGCGAGCCGCGGGATCAGAGCGCCTGGAAGCGTGCCGTGGCTGCGCTGCCGGTCGCGGCGGGGTAGTCGCCACCGGGCTGGCACCTCGCCGCGGGGTGGCCGCCACCGGGCCGGCACCGTCGCCGCTGGCGGCACGGTCTCAGCCACCCGCCTGCCCGCAAGTTTCCGGTACTCAACCTGGAGGCTGGGCTGACAACCGAGCCGAGGAGCTGCGTAGGCGTCTGGGGGCCGGTCGTCTCGGGTACCCCGGCAGCAGCAGGGTGCCAGGCTGTGCCGTTCGTGTCCCGCTGTTCGTTGACGGACCTCGAGCGTCAAGGCGGTGGTCGCCTGGTCAGGCCCGGCCGCCAGGGATGGGCTCGCCGCAATCGAGGCAGGGGTCACGCTCCCGGCGTGCGGTGAAACAGGGCCGAGCGCCGTCGGGCGCGAGCCATCCGGTTGCATCGTCAGCGCGATGCGGCTTCAGGATGCCTGCTCGTTCTGCAGTGTGC
>DASQFG010000248.1:0-3104 GCA_035633315.1 Nakamurella sp.
GCGCAGGGTCGGGTACGTGGACGTCGATGCGCACCACGGCGACGGGGTGCAGGCCGCGTTCTACGACGATCCCCGGGTGTTGACGGTGTCCATCCACGAGACCCCGTTGGCGTCGTTCCCCTTCACCGGGTTCCCGTCCGAGTGCGGGCAGGGCGCCGCCGACGGCACCGCGGTGAACATCGCGCTGCCGTCCGGGACGGGTGACGCGTCGTGGTTGCGGGCCTTCCATGCGGTGGTGCCGGGGGTGCTGCGCGCGTTCCGGCCGGAGGTGCTGGTCACCCAGCACGGCACGGACTCCCACCGGGAGGACCCGTTGACCGACCTGAACCTGACCGTGGACGGTCAGCGGGCGTCGTACCTGGCGCTGCGGGAGCTGGCGGAAACCGTCACCGGTGGTCGGTGGCTCGCGTTGGGCGGCGGCGGGTATTCACCGGTGCGGGTGGCGCCGCGGTCGTGGACGCACCTGCTGGCGATCGTCTCCGGTCATGACCTCGACCCGGCCACCCCGCTGCCCCGGGATTGGTTGGCGCGGGCCGCCGCGGACCGTCCGGGGATACCGCTGCCGGTCGACATGTCCGACGGGGTGCCGAATCCGGTGACCTTCCGGCGTTGGGACGGGACCGTCGAACTGGCCGTCGACCGCGCCATCCAGGACACCCGCAGCGTCATCTACCCGTTGCACGGCCTGGACGCCTACGACCCCCGCGATTAGCAGACCGATGTCGAAGCCCGCCGACCGGGGTCGACGTCCAGGACGACCGCTCGTGACCGCTGCACCGATCGCCGGGTATCCGCTGCAGTGGGAGGCCGACGTGCTGCTCGCCGACGGCGGTGTCGCGCACCTGCGGCCGTCCGGTCCTCGTCTGGCCGGCGCGTGTGCCGGTCGAACAACGTGGCACGGATCTGCTCGTTGACCCTCGTCGAGGTGGTGATGCGGACAGCGGTTACGGGGGAGGTGACGCGTTGGTGGGTGTTGTGCACTGCCGATCAGCTACCGACTCCAGATCTCTTCGCAGCTCAGGTTGACGAAGTCCAAGACGGTCGCCCGCGCGGGCCGGGTATTGCTTGACCAGCTCGCGGCGGCCGAGGACGCCGGCGCCCGGCTTGACGTTGCCGCGCTGTGGTCGGCGGTGGAACGCATCGCGCCACGCGCCGCCGTGGTCGACGCGATCGACCTGGTCGAAGAGCTCGTGCCCGACGATGACGGCTCGGCGGACTCGGCGATGCGCGCGGCGCTGGCCGGGCGGTACAACACGGTGCGCCCGTTCCTGACGCTGCTGGGCGAGTCGACCGCTCTGCACGCGGCGCCGGGCGGCGAGCGCGTGCTGGCCGCGGTCCGCGCGCTGCCCGAGCTGGCCCGCCGCCGAGTGACGCAAGAAGCCGCTGGCCCCTGATGAGATTGATGCTGAGCTGGTGACGCCGGCCTGGAAGCGCGCCGTGTTCGCCAATCCGACCTGCCCGCCGGTGCAGTGGACCGCGACGCGTACGTGGTGTGCGTGCTCGAAGGGCTGCACCGGGCATTGGGCCGGCGCGACGTGTATGCCCGGCCCTCACATCGCTGGGCCGACCCGCGGGCGCTGCTGCTCGACGGTGACCGGTGGGAGGCGGTCCGCGAGGATGTGCTGGCCGGGCTCAGCCTCACCGACCCCGCGTCGACGCAGCTGGCCGGCAGCTGATCACGCGGGACGCGGCGTGGAAGCAGACTGCGGCCCGCCTCGGCGAGGCCGGTGACACGCCCGCGCCCGGGTGACGGCGCTGCGGCCCGTGGAGTTGTCTATTTCAGCTGTTCACGAGCGGCGGTCAGGAAGATGGCGCCCAAGCGTTGGGTGAATTCGGCCTGGGTGGTCACCAGCGTGGTGAACCAGTCGAGCTGGCTGCCCTCGGCGAGTTTCTTTTCGGCGTCGACGACGGACTCCAACGCGGCCTGGTAGGCGTCCAGGACACGCTGCCCGGCGGCGCGGGCGGCCTTGATGGCCTGCTCGTTGAGCTCGCGGATCTGTTCCACGCTGGCCTCGATCGCGCCTTCGCCCTGCGCGGCGGCCGTGTTGGCGGATTCCAGGAGGTCGGTGGCGTTCTCCGCGGACCGCTTGTTCGTGGTGCTCATGGTGTTTCTCCCTGGGTTCGATGTGGGGGTTTGGGGTGGTGCGCGGCGGTGACCGAGCCGCTGCAAAGGGAAGGGGTTCGGCCCCGGGCCGGCGGGCCCCGCTGACCACGGCTCGCGTGCGAACGCGCATGTCGGTGTCCTCTTCCTACACCGAACCACGGCAGCCGCGGTGGCCGGGGGCGTCGCAGCGACGCGATCACCCGGCTCGGACAGACGACGACGTGCTGGGCCCGGCATTCGGATTTCATGGTGGTCAGCAGCCCAGCCGTCGCCGTCGGTGGCCTGGCGGCGGGACCGGACGAACGACGTCGTGATCATTGCCGGGCCGCGCGCGGCGAGTTCAGGCGCAGGTCGTTCAGGTGAGCGTTTCCCGGTACCGGGTCAGCTGGATCGACACCATCACCGACGGCATCGAACTCGACGCCGCCCGCGAGGTCGAGCGCCACCAACGCTACGCCGCCAGAACCCGTCCCGGAAAGTCAAACTCGACTCAAAATTCCGGCTTCGCCGGTTGTAGCTTGCTAGTCATGCGGGAGGATGCTGGCCTCGAGCGTGCGGGCCAGCCACTGCTGGTAGTTCTCTCGGGTCCAGCCCCATTTGTTTGGTGAGCATTCGGTAGACGTCCGGGCTGGCGAGTGTCCACAGGATGGCAGGGGCGTGTTCGCGGGTGATCCCGTCTTTGCAATGGTCCGTTGGCTTCGATCCATCCAGCGATGGTGGTCATGGCGAGGCGGCGTTGTCCGGGACGACATCGCCGCCGGCCCGAGCCCGCGGACGAGTTGGTGGGCGCCGCCGGAAACTCACCTCGGCTCAGGCACTTCACGCCCAGCAGCTCTACGACGCCGGCGAGCACACTGTAAACAGATCGCCGACCTGCTCAGCGTCCCCCGGTCCACCGTCTACGGACACCTCGACAAGACATCAATCGGCAAACGGCCCACCACTGGCAAAGCACCGCCACCCCACGCTTAACGCCGGATCCTGTACCACCACGGCTCAG
>DASQFG010000249.1:0-2463 GCA_035633315.1 Nakamurella sp.
CCCTGCCGTCTCCTGCCATCCTGCATCACCGTCACCGTCGTCGCCCGCGGCGGCGGTGGAGATCACTGTCACCGCAGGTCGGCGCGTCGCGAACGGGACTGTCGGACATGCGTTCTAACGTCACCGACATGTCCGTCATCATCGATGAGCGCCCGTTCGGCGGGGCCCCGGACCGCGCGACCGATGTCGGCCGGGCGGCGTCGCGGCAGGGGTGGGTTCAGCGCAAGGGACACGTGCCTGGATGGCCGTTGCCCGATCTATCTGCCGACCGCGGTGCGGGCGCGTCCAGCCAGCGCAGCTTCGACGACTTGGGCGATCCGCTGCGCGAGATCACTTTCGTGGTGGTCGATCTGGAAACCACCGGCGGCTCGTCGCGGACCGAGGCGATCACCGAGATCGGCGCCGTGAAGGTCCGCGGTGGTGAGGTGCTCGGTGAATTCGCCACGCTGGTCGACCCAGGTCGCTCGATCCCGCCACAGATCACCATGCTGACCGGGATCACCGACGCGATGGTGTTCGATGCCCCGCGCATCGGCGCCGTCCTGCCCTCGTTCCTCGAGTTCATCCGCGGCTCGGTGCTGGTCGCGCACAATGCCGGGTTCGACGTCGGGTTCCTGCGCGCCGCATGCACCCAGCTCGAGCTGCCCTGGCCGAAGCCCGCGGTGGTGGACACGGTGCGACTGGCGCGGCGGGTACTGAGTCGGGCCGAGGCGCCCAGCGTCCGGCTGTCCGCGCTGGCGCCACTGCTCGGCGCGCGGGTGGCACCGGACCATCGCGCGCTCACCGATGCCAGGGCGACGGTCGACGTGCTGCACGCCTTGTTCGAACGGCTCGGCACGCTGGGCGTGCACAGCCTGTCCGAACTGCAGGACGCCAGCCGGGACGTCTCCCCTGCCCGGCGTCGTAAGCGCCGGCTGGCCGACCACCTGCCACCCACGCCGGGCGTATACCTGTTCCGCGGGCCGTCGAACGAGGTGCTCTACGTCGGCACTTCGGGCAACCTGCACCAACGGGTCCGGTCGTATTTCTCGGCCGCCGAGACCAGGGGCCGGGTCAGGCAGATGGTGATGCTCGCCGAACGCGTGGACCACGTCGAATGCGCCCACGTCCTGGAGGCCGAGGTGAGGGAGCAACGGCTGATCGCCGCTCACCAGCCTCCGTACAACCGGCGCTCGCGCAGACCGTTGCGGCTGCATTGGCTGGTGGCAACCGACGAGGCGTTTCCGCGGCTGAGTCTGGTCCGTACGCCCCCGGCGCAGACCCCGGTCTGCCTGGGGCCGTTCACCTCTCGAGCGGCCGCGATCACGGCGATGGAAGCGGTGCAGGACGCCGTCCCGATCCGCCGTTGCACCATCCGCATCCGCCGGCTCAACCCGGATGGCAGCCCCTGCGCTCTCGCCGAGCTCGGCCGTTGCGGTGCGCCCTGTTCGGGCGCGGAGGATGCCGACAGCTACCACGTTCACGTCGACCGGATCGCCGAGCTGGTCGACGGCCGGTCCGACGATCTGCTCGGTCTGCTCAAGGAGCGTCTGCTGGGGGTCGCCCGGGAGGGTCGATTCGACCAGGCCGCGGTGCTGCGTGACCGGCTGGCCGTGCTGGCCGAAGCGCTGGATCGCCGGCAGCGGCTCGGAGCACTGGCCGGGATCGCCGAAATGGTCGTGGCCCGGCCGGATGATCGCGGCGGGTGGGATCTGACGGTGATCAGGCGCGGCCGGCTGGCCGCGGCCGGGCGGGCGCGCCGTGGGGTCAATCCGATGCCGGTGGTCGACCTGCTGGTGGCCTCGGCCGAGACCGTTCTGCCCGGTCGGGGGCCGTTGCCCGCCGCGTCCCCGGAAGAAACCGCCACCCTGCTGCGCTGGATCGAGCGACCCGGATCCCGGCTGGTCCTCACCTCGGAGCCATGGTGCAGTCCGGCAGCCGGTGCCGGTCGGTGGCGGCCGTACATGCGCGCCGCCGACATGGCCCGGGGTCGGTGGGCGGGCGGAGCCTGACCTCGCGAACGACGATCGGGCGGAGGGGTGCATGGGTCGGGGAATAGCATCGGGGCGCAGGATCACGGGACGGACCACAGCGCCGGACAGCGACAACGCAGCACAAGCAACCGCAGCACAAGCAACCGCAGCACAACAGGAAGGCCCGGGTCATGGTGACGGCTATCGTGCTCATCGATGTGGAGGCCGACCGGATCACCGAGGCCGCCCAGCAGATCGCGGATCTGCCCGGCGTCGACCAGGTGTATTCCTGCGCAGGAGACGTCGATCTGGTGGCGATCACCAGGGTCGCGGACCACGAGGCGATCGCGGAGCTGGTGCCGGGCCACATCTCCAAGGTGGAGGGTGTGCTGCGCACCGTCACCCACATCGCTTTTCGGTCCTACTCCCAACGCGACTCCGACGACGCGTTCTCAATCGGCATGCAGTCCTGACGAAAATAGGCGACGACTTCGGTCGCTGCGCGAGCGAC
>DASQFG010000250.1:0-1917 GCA_035633315.1 Nakamurella sp.
CATCGTCTCGACGGCCGCCATCGTGCTCGGCGTCGCCGGCGCCACCGACGAGCGAGGCCCGATCATCCTGGCCGGGTTGGTGGGGCTGATGGCCGGCGCCATGTCGATGGCCGCCGGAGAGTACGTGTCGGTGTCCACCCAGCGGGACACCGAAAGAGCCGTGTTGGACCTCGAGCGCCGCGAGCTGGCCGAGACCCCCGACGAGGAACTGGAGGAACTGACGCAGATCTACGCGGCCAAGGGTCTCGACGAGGACCTCGCGCGCAAGGTCGCGGTGCAGCTGACCGCGAAGGACGCCCTCGGCGCGCACGCCGAGGCCGAACTCGGCCTCGACCCCGACGGGCTGACCAACCCCTGGCACGCCGCACTGGCCAGCTTCGTGGCGTTCGTGGTCGGCGCGCTGATCCCGCTGCTCGGCGTGGTGGTCAGCTCCCAGGCCTGGCTGACGGTCGTCGCGGTCGTCATCGCGCTGGCGATCACCGGTTCGGTGAGCGCCCGGCTCGGGAAGGCGCCGGTGGCCAGGGCGGTCGCCCGGAACATCGCCGGCGGCCTGCTCGCGATGGCGGTGACCTACCTGCTCGGCGGGCTTGTCGGCGGCTTGGTTCCCTGATCGCGTCCTAGGATCAGCGAGCGGCCCGTCCCCCTGCTGCGCTCCGCGCACGGTCCGGTCGCGAGCGGAGGGTGCGCGTCGTGCTCGGTGCGCTGCAGCGGCTGGTGGCGTCTTCGTGGGCCCCGTGGGCGTTGCTCGCCGTCACCGGAGTGCTGCACGTGCTGGCCACGCTGGCCGGCTCCGACCCCTTCCTGATGGTTGACCTCGCCGTCTACGTCGACGGCGCACGGCACCTCACCGACGGCACCCTGTACGACTTCTTCTCCGAGCCGCTGCACCTGCCGTTCACCTACCCGCCGTTCTCGGCGATGATCTTCCTGCCGTTGACCTGGCTGCCGTGGACGCTGCTGCGGATCCTGTGGCAGATCGCCTCGTTCGGCGCCATCGGCCTGATGGCCTACTCCACCTTGCGACTGCTCGGCAGGGCGGGGCCGAAGGCGCCGAACCCGCTGCAGCACGTGCGCGGCATCGTCGTCACCATCACCGCGCTGGGGCTGTGGCTGGAGCCGGTGCGCACCACGTTCAACTACGGCCAGATCAACTTGTTCCTGGCGGCGCTGCTGCTGGCCGGCGCGGTCGCCGGCAAGGAATGGATGTCCGGTTTCTCGGTGGGCATCGCGGCCGGCGTCAAGCTCACCCCGGCGATCACCGGGCTGTACTACCTGTTGCAGCGCAGGTGGTCGGCGGTGATCTGGTCGGTGGTCTTCTTCGCCACCATCGGGGTCGCGCTGATCGTGCTCCCCGACGAGACCATCCGCTACTTCACCAAGCTGATCTTCGATCCGGGTCGGACCGGGCCGGTGTGGTCGGCGATCAACCAATCCCTGCGCGGCGCGATCGCCAGGCTTGCCGGCCAGGACCTCGCGTTACTGTGGCTGGTCGCCGCCGCGGCGGCCGGGCTGCTCGGGCTGTGGGTGGCCTGGGTCTGCCTGAAGGCGGACGACCGGGCCGCCGCGTTCCTGGCCGTGCAGTTCACCGGCTTGCTGATCTCGCCGATCTCCTGGTCGCACCACTGGGTCTGGGTGCTGCCGTTACTGCTGTGGTGCCTGTTCGGTCCGCGGCGACGGCTCACCCCGGTGCGCGTGCTGACGGTGGTGTGGCTGGTGGCGACCTGCAGTTATGTGGTCAGCATCCTGATCTCGTTCCAGTACATCGACCAGCCGGCATCCCGGCCGGGGTGGCAGTCCGGGCTCGGGGTGATCTACCCGCTGCTGGGGATCGTCACGCTGGTGATCCTCGGGGTGATCAGTCGCCGGGCGATCGCCGGTGCATCCGGCGCACCCTCCACCCGGCCGGAGTCCGCGCCC
>DASQFG010000251.1:0-2676 GCA_035633315.1 Nakamurella sp.
CCCAAGGCGCTGATCGACGACGTCGCGACGCTGACGTTCCTGCACCTCCGCTTCCATGGCTACGGCACCGGCGCGTGGACCGATTCCGCAGTCCGCCGGTACGTCACCGACGCCGGGGAACGGCTGCCCCGGCTGCACAAACTGGTCCGCGCGGACTGCACCACCCGCAACCCGAACCGGCGCAAGGCGCTGCAGCGCTCGTACGACGATCTCGAAGAGCGGATCGCCAGGATCACCGCGGCGGAGGACTTGGCCAGGGTCCGGCCGGACCTGGACGGCAACGCGATCATGGAGTTGCTCGGCGTGCCACCGGGGCCGGTGGTCGGCCGCGCGTGGTGGTATCTGAAGGAACTCCGGCTGGAGCAGGGACCGCTGGACCGGGACGCGGCCGAGTCCGCGCTCCTGGAATGGGCCGGCCGGGAGGGCATCCTTGCCGCGTCCGCGTCCGCGTCCGCGCCGCCGGCGGATCCGGCGAGCTGAGCCTGGCTGTCGCGGCTCCGCGCCGCGTGGTTGCCCGGCCGGATCGTCGTGGCGTCAGGCACACCCCGTCAGCGATCGAGGCGTTATCAGCCGACCCGCCCCGGTGCCGAATCCGCGGGTGACCCTGGATTGTCGACGGCGCGGGCCGAGGACTTCCGGCGAGTCCACCGCGCCACCACCAGGCCGTACCAGAGTGCCAAGGCCAGCAGCAGCCCACCCACCAGGAACACCGCGCCGACCCCGCGGCCGTTCTCCGGGACCAGCCACACCCCGAGCGCGAACGCGCCGACGTAACACAGGTTGTTGGCGGTGTCGTAGAGCGCGAAAACCCGTCCGACGTGCGCGTCATCGGAGTCGGACTGGACCACGGTGTCCATGCACACCTTGCTGGACTGGTAGGCCAGGCCCATGACGAACGCGGTGATCAGCGTGGAGACAAGGGTGAACTGGATCCCGGCGACGACGACGATGACGCTGGTGGCGGAGAGCAGGACCACCACGTGCCGGGTGCGCCCCAGCCGGCGCACCGCCAGCGGGGTCAACACCGCTCCGGCGAATACCCCGATCGCACCTGCGGCCAGCACCTCCGCGATCCCGGGCGCGCCGGTTCGAAAGGGCCCGACGCTCTCGGTGAAGTACTTCTGGAACAGCAGCAGCACCACCATCGTGCACAGCCCCAAGCAGAACCTGACCACCATCACGACGATGACGGCGAACCCCACCGTCCGGCGTTCGACGATGTGTTTGAGGCCGCTGCCGAACCCCTCGAGGACCGCCATCACGGGTTGGGCCGGCTCGTCGGTCTCGTCCGGGCCCAGCTCCATCAGCCGGAACCTGCTGGCGATCAACGCCGCCAGCAGGTAGAACACCGCCACGGTCGCGGTGATGATCGCCACCCGGCTGCTGGATTCACCCAGCAGGCTGCGCAGCACGATCGCGTATCCGCCGCCGACCGCGATGGCGATCGCGCCGGCCGTGGTGGTCAGCGCGTTGGCGCCGACGAGCGAGTCCTTGGCGACGGTGTGCGGGGTGGAGGCCGACAGTCCCGATCCGACGAACCGGCCCACACCCATGATGAACAGCGCGGTGACGAACAACACGGCACTGGGCAGGTCCAGCAGGATTTCCACCGCGACCAGCAGCACCAGGACGCACCGGATCAGGCTGGCCCAGACGATCACCCTGCGCCGGCTCCACCGGTCCAGCAGCGCGCCGGCGAACGGCCCGATGATCGAGTACGGCAGCAGCAGCACGGCGAATCCGGCAGCGATCTCCGCGGGGTTGGACTTACGTTCCGGGCTGAACAGCACCAGCACCGCGAGGGCACCCTGGAAGGCCCCGTCACCGAACGCACTGAACACCCTGACGTACGCCAGCCGGCGCAGCCCCCGTACCTGCCACAGATGTTTCAGGCCGCGAACGGAGGGCCGCGCGGACGCCGGGGCTTCCGGTGTCCGTGGCTGCGGGGTCACGGTCGAACGGTACGCGCCCGGCACCCCGCTCGTCCTGCCTCAATCGGGCGATCGGTGGGTTAACGGCCGTCGCCGGGTGCCCGCGCAGACCGGGGCGTTCACCGGAAGAATGGACACCGATGAGAGAGATCGACGCGTTGCGTGCGGGGACGCTGCTGGTCGCGGCCCCGGAGTTGCGCGACCCGCATTTCCGCCGCACCGTGGTCTACCTGGTGGCCCACGGGGACGACGGCACTGTGGGGGTGATTCTGAACCGCCCGAGCGAGACCGCGGTGCACAACGTGCTCCCCGCGTGGGCGGCGCACGCGGCCCGGCCCCAGGCCGTTTTCGCGGGCGGGCCGGTGCAGACGTCCTCGGCCATGTGCCTGGGCGTCTGCCGCACGGGGACGAACCCGAGGGACGTCGACGGCGTGGTCTCCGTCACCGGACCGGTGGTGCTGGTCGATCTCGACGCGGATCCGGCACTGGTGGCCGGTGCCACGCGCGGCATCCGGATCTACGCCGGGCGGGCTGGCTGGGATGCGCAGCAGCTCATCGACGAGGTGGTCGAGGGGGCCTGGCACGTCGTTCCCGGCCTGCCCGGCGATGTTCTCGCCGGGCCGCGCACGGATCTGTGGTTCACAGTCCTGCGCCGCCAGCCCTTCCCGTTGGCCTGGGTGGCCTATCACCCCGGGGATCTGTCCCGGAACTGACGCCTGGGCGCGCTGCTCCCTCGGCAGCCCCG
>DASQFG010000252.1:0-2204 GCA_035633315.1 Nakamurella sp.
GTTATTGAAGCGAATTTCCGGCGCAAGACACTAGGCGCGCGGGATGGTCTCGACCGTGCCAGAGTGACCGCCCGGAGGATCGGCTTTCGGGTGACTGGTCAGCGTTCCTGCAGCACTGCAACGGTTTTGCCTTCCGACTGCATGGGGACAGCAAGCCGGCGGCCGTCTGGTTGCCGCGAGACGGATCCCGGCCTCGGGGAGCCATCTGCCACCGAACTAAGCTGCCGCGCATGCACTTGGAATGGGAACAGGTGGTCATCGATTGCGCCGACCCGCTGCACCTAGGCCGGTGGTGGGCGGACGCGTTGGGGTGGACGTATTGGAGCGAGGCGCCCGGTGAAGTGGAGATCCGGCTCACCGAAGACCGGCTGCCCGGGCTGATCTTCGGACTGGTCCCGGAGCCGAAGACGCTCAAGAATCGGCTGCACCTGGACTTCCGGCCCGAGAACCAGAACGCCGAGGTGGACCGCTTCCTGGCTCTCGGCGCCACCCGGGCCGACGTCGGCCAGCGCAGCCAGTCCTTAGCCTGAATCCGTGGACCAAGATGCTCGGTGGCTGGTGTTGAAATGACGAAAGTGCCCTTTGACCTGCGACAATAGGTTTGTTGAAGACCTTATTGGTGCGGATCGGAAGAACACTTTCGGTGAGATTGTCGCATGACTGGGGCCGCGGCGCGGCCGTGTTCGATGATGAGAATCTGGTGTCCTGCGCCGGGCTGGTCCCGGTCATGGAATTGGCCGAACAGACGGGCCTGTCGGACCTGCTGGACGCGCATGTGGTGTTTGGGTGTGAACGGATCAGATCCGGCGCGGCGAACCCGACACCGAAGCTGACCTCGGTGATCGCCGGGCTGCTCGCCGGCGCCGATTCGATCGATGACCTGGACCTGATCCGGGCCGGTGGGATGAAACGGTTGTTCGGCGGGGTGTACGCACCGGCGACATTGGGGATCCTGCTGCGGGAGTTCACCGGCGGCCACGTCCGGCAGTTGCACGCGGTGCTCCGCCGGCACCTGCTGGCCCTGACCCTGCGCACACCGGTGTTGGACGGGATCACCACCACCAGGGCGTTGGTGGACATCGACTCGCTGCTCCGCCCGGTCTACGGGCACGCCAAGCAAGGCGCCTCGTTCGGGCACACGAAGATCGCGAACCGGCAGGTCTTGCGGAAGGGTCTGTCTCCGCTGGCGACGACCATCTCGACCGCGACGGCGGCGCCGGTGCTGGCCGGGATCCGGCTCCGCGCGGGGAAGGCCGGCTCCGGCAAGGGCGCGGCCAGCATGGTTACCGAGGCCGTCAACACCGCGAAAGCCGCTGGTGCACGGGACATCCTGGTCCGCGGTGATTCCGCGTACGGCAACGGGAAGGTCATCGCCGCGGTGCTGAAGACCGGTGCCCGGTTCTCCTTCACCCTCGCCAAGCAGCCCTCGGTGAACCGGGCGATCGGCCTGATCGACCAGGACGCGTGGACCCCCGTGCACTACCCGGGCGAGGAAACCGACCCCGACACCGGGGAGTTGATCTCCGACGCCGAGGTCGCCGAGATCGACTACACCGCCTTCGCCGGCAGCGCCGAGGAGATCACCGCCCGCCTCATCGTCCGCCGGGTCCGCGACCGCAACCATCCCGACGAGCTGTTCCCGGTCTGGCGGTATCACCCGTTCTTCACCAACAACACCGAACCGGTCACCGACGCGGATATCACCCACCGCCAACACGCGATCATCGAATCGGTGTTCGCCGATCTCATCGACGGGCCCCTGGCCCACATGCCATCCGGGTTCTTCCCAGCAAATAGTGCGTGGACGGTGCTGACAGCGATTACCCACAACCTGCTCCGCGCCGCCGGCACCCTGTCCGGGAAGGCCCACGCGGTGGCCCGCGGAGCCACCCTCCGTCGGCATCTGATCAACGTGCCGGCCCGGCTCGCCAGACCCCAAGGCAAACGAACCCTGCACCTGCCCGCGCACTGGCCCCGAGCCGGACACTGGAACATGTTGTGGGGCAACGTGTTCGCCGACCCTCATCGACAAGTCATCGCCTGACCCGACCGTCAAGGCCCGCAAAGGCCAAACCAGGAAACAACAGTGGACACGCTGGGGGCAAGCCAGCAGATCAACCACGCCTGCACCCGAGTCGATCCCGCCGGACACACATCAAGGCCGAACCAAGATCAACAAGTCAGCCGGTCCACGGATTCAGGCT
>DASQFG010000253.1:0-39006 GCA_035633315.1 Nakamurella sp.
GCGCCCACCTCGGCCTCCTCGGGCTGCACGTCCACCCGCAGAGCGAACTCCCTGGCGGTCTCCGCGGTCTTCGGGCCAAGGCAGGCCACGATCGAGCGGGAGTGTGGCTTGCCTGCGATGCCGACGAGGTTGCGCACGGTCGAGGACGAGGTGAAGCAGACCGCCTCGAAGCCGCCCGTCTTGATGGCTTCGCGGATGGGAGCGGCCGGCGGAGCGGCCCGCACGGTCCGGTACGCGGTGACGTCGTCGATCTCCCAGCCGCGTTCACGCAGCCCCTCGGCCAGCGTCTCGGTCGCGATGTCCGCCCGCGGCAACAACACCCGGTCCACCGGATCGAGCACGTCGTCGAAGTCGGGGAACGAGGCCAGCAGGCCGGCGGTGGACTGTTGGTCGTCCGAGATCAGCTCGGGGATGATGCCGAGCGCCCGGACCGCGTCACCGGTGGCACTGTCCACGCAGGCGATGCGTACGCCGGAGAACGCCCTGGCGTCCAGGCCGAACTCGGCGAACTTCTCCCACAGCGCACGGACGGAGTTCGTGGAGGTGAACACCACCCACTGGTACCGCCCGTCGACCAAGCCCTTGACCGCGCGTTCCATCTGCGCGGGCGTGCGGGGCGGTTCGACGGCCACCGTCGGCACCCGCTGCGGGATGGCTCCGTGCATCCGGAGCAGGTCGAGCATCCCGTCCGCGGGATCGCGGGTCTGCGGGATCAGCACCCGCCAGCCGTACAGCGCGCGGGATTCCCACCAGGAGAGTCGGCCGCGCTGGCTGATGCCGGCGCCGACCGTCACCACCAGCGGTCCACTCATCTGGCCGCCGATGCCGTCCAGGGTGGCCAGCGTGCCGTCCACCGTCCGCTGGGTCGGCAGGGTTGCTCCGGACGTCACCGATGCCGGGGTCTCCCCGGCCAGCCCGGACTCGGCGAGCAGCGCCGCGGTGTCGGCCAGGTGCCCGGCCGCCGCCTGCAGCAGCAGGGTGCCCGGCGCCGCGGCCAGCCGCGACCAGTCCGAGGTCGACCGCACGTCCGCGATGGTGTGCACCGAGCCGACCGGGATGCCCGAGTACGAGGCCACCGCGGCCGCCGACAGCCCCGGGATCACGTCGAAGAGCACTGAACTACGCGAAACTCCTTGCAGCTCTTTGACAACGGGATCAGCGGTGAGCACGTCACCGGCCACCAGTCGGACCACCAACTGCCCCGAGCGAGCCGCGGTCACCAGCGTCTTGGCCACCTCGGCGGGTTCGCCGACAGCGGGCCTGATCTCCGCCTCGGTGGCCATTGCCGTGACATCTTCCGGCACGTCGGGATCGGTGATCACCACTGACGCCCCCGCCAACGCCTCGGCGGCCCGCATGGTCAGCAGGCCCGGATCACCTGGACCTGCACCGACAAAGGCGATGCGACCAACGGTTCTGCGTGCACGGGTCATGACGTGCTCCTTGCGCGTGAGGGTGCGCCGGCGCCACGGGGTAGTGGCGCCGACCAGTTACCCGCTGCCGCGGCGGTCCCGCGGCAGCGTTCGATCCGTCGGGATCGAGGATTGGGGTGATGATCAGCGGCGTGATCAGCGGTGTGATCAGCACGGCCCGCCCGACAGGGCTGTTCACGACAGGGCTGTTCACGACAGGGCTGCACGACAGGGCTGTTCACGACAGGGCTGTTCACGACGTCACCGCCACGGCGCTGGGCAGCAGTCCCGGATGACGTGCCGGGGCGATGGCGCCGGCAGCGCTGGCCTGGGCCGGGACGGGGCCGGCAGCCTGCCCGGAGAGCTGGCCGCTCACCTGACCAGGGAGCTGACCCGCGGCGGGAACTGCAGTCGGCGTCCGGTGGGCCTCGTGGAAGGCGAGGATCTGCAGCTCGAGCGACAGATCGACGTGCCGGACCTCGACGTCGTCGGGCACGTTCAGCACACCGGGCGCGAAGTTCAGGATGGACCGGATGCCGGCCCCGACCAGGGTGTCGGCCACCTCCTGCGCAGCCGAGGCGGGCGTTGCGATGACCCCGATCGTCACACCGGCGAGCCGGCAGATCGCCCGGGCGTCATGGATGTCCTCGATACGCAGGCCGGCAACGTCGCGTCCGATCCGCTCGGGATCGGCGTCGAAGAGGGCCGAGATGACGAAGCCCCGCCCGCTGAGGCCGGGGTAGCCGGCCAGAGCCTGTCCGAGATTGCCCAGGCCGGCCAGCGCGACCCGGTGTGCGCGGTGCGCGCCGAGCATGTGGCTTATCTGGTCGGTGAGAGTCGCGACGTCGTATCCGACCCCGCGGATGCCGTAGGAGCCGAGGAAGGACAGGTCCTTGCGCAGTTTGGCCGAGTTGACGCCGGCCGACAGGGCCAGCTCGGTCGAGGAGATCGTCGTTCCGGGGTGCTCGCCGCGCTCTGCCAGACCGGACAGCACACGCAGGTAGACGGCCAATCTGGCCACCGTGGCCTCCGGGATCGCGCGGGCGCGGGAGCTGACCCGCCCCCCTCCGACCTGCGATGTCACCCGTTTTGCCTCCGCAGTAGGGTCGCACCCCACCGGTGCCGTGGCGACCGACATGTGGTAGGCCACCGGTACGGCGAAGCCTAGCCATTCGTGAACACAGGCACAAAGTCGCTGAGGTGCCCGGATCCCAGGATGTGGGACCGCCGGGCAAACTGTGACAGTCGTCACGTCCCGTCGCCGGCCGTGTCCCGCCCGTCGCTGTCCGTCAGTCCCGTCGGAGGTCCGCTGAGACCGGCGTAGATCAGTTCAGGTCCGGAGAGCCTGCCGCAGGCGGTCCGGCTCGACCCGGTAATACGCGAGGACCATCCCGTCGACCAGTACCACGGGCACCAGATCCCCGTACTCGGCGCGGTCCTCCGGGTCCGCGTCCACATCCACTCCGCGCCAGGTGGCGCCCAGTTCGGATGCCACCGCGGCAACGACCGTTTCGGCCTCGTCGCACAGGTGGCAGTCGGCGCGCGTGTACAGCGTCACCCGCGGATCGCCGGTCACGCCGGCCTCCGCGGCGCCTGCTTGAGCGAGCGGGCGATGAGCACGCGCTGGATCTGATTGGTGCCCTCGACGATCTGCAGCACCTTGGCCTCGCGCATGTACCGCTCGAGCGGATGGTCCTCGACGTAGCCGGCCCCGCCGAGTACCTGCACCATGTCGGTGGTCACCTTCATCGCGGTGTCGGTCGCGATCAGCTTGGCCATCGCCGCCTCCGTGGAGAACGGCCTGCCGGCGTCCTTGCGCCGCGCCGCGTACAGGTACAGCTGCCGAGCCGCGACGATCTGCGACGCGGCATCGGCAAGCAGGAACGACACCCCCTGGAATTCGTCGATCGGGCGGCGGAACGCGATCCGTTCGGCGGCATAGCTCGCCGCCGCGTCCAGCGCGGCCTGGGCCAGGCCGACGGCGCACGCCGAGATCCCCAGCCGGCCGGAGTCCAAGGCGGACAGCGCGATCCGGAAACCCTGCCCCTCGTACCCGATGCGGCGGTCCGCGCCGACCCGGACCTGGTCCAGGTGCATCGTGCTGGTCACCGACCCGCGGAAGCCCATCTTGCGTTCCGGGGTGCCCGCGGTGAGTCCCGGATGCCCGTGCGGAAGCAGGAACGTGCTGATGCCGTGGGATCGGTCGTCCCCGGTCCGGGCGGCCAGCAGGTAGAAGTCGGCGACCGGCCCGTGGGTGATCCAGGCCTTGTCGCCGGTGATGACGTACTCGTCGCCGTCGGAGACCGCACGGGTGCGCATCGCCCCGGCATCTGATCCGGCATGCGCCTCGGACAGGCAGTACGCGCCGAGTGTTGACCCGCCGAGCATCTCCGGCAGGAACCGCTCCTGCTGCTCCGCAGTGCCGAACTCGGCGACCCCACTGCAGGCCAGCACGTGCACGCCAACCCCAAGGGCCACCGTCGCCCAGCCGCGGGCCAGCTCCTCCAGCACCTGCAGGTAGACGACCGCGGGCTGGGCGCCGCCGCCGTGCCGCTCGGGGTACGGCAGGGAGAGCAGGCCCAGTTCGCCCAGCTGGGCGAACACCTCGCGGGGAAAGCTGCCGGTCGCCTCGGCCTTGTCGGCCCGCGGCGCGAGTTCGCGCTGCACCAGGTCACGGACCAGGTCCAACAGATCGGCGGCCTCGCTACTGGGCAATTCCCGGTCGATGACGGCGGTCACGCCTCACGCTCCTCCCTGATCAGAACCGGCTCAGAACAGGTCCTCGTCGGTGTCCTGGTCACCGCGCTCTTCCCGGCTTCCGGATGCGGGCAGCCGTACCCCGAGTTCGTCAAGGTCGGCGACCTGTTCGGGAGTGACGTCCACGGCCTCCTCGCCCGGCTCGGACCCCGACTCGCCGGCCACCGCGGCTTCCTGCGCCCCGTTCACGGTAACCGCGCCCGCCGCCGACGGTCCCACCGCCACCAGCCGCGGCAGGGTCGCGTTCGGTGTCCTGGCGAAGTTGCGCAGCACGGCGCCCCGGTCCAGCCGGCCGACCTCGGTGCGGGGCAGCGACGGCGCCAGCTGGTACACGGCCGGGCGCTTGAAGGCCGGCAACCGGCTCTCCACGAAATCCGAGAGATCGGTCACGGTCGGCACGGCGTCGGCGCGAGCCACCAGCACGGCGGCGACCTCCTCACCGCCGCCCGCCGCCGGCACCCCGATGACGGCGGCCTCGGCCACTCCGGGATGCAGTCCGAGCACCTGCTCGACCTCCCTGGGGTACACGGTGAAGCCGGCCACCGTCACCGTTTCCGAGGCGCGGTCGACCAGGTGCAGCTCACCGTCGTCGTCCAGGTAGCCGATGTCGCCGGTGACGAACCAGCCGTCCGCGGCTGGGCCCCCGCCGCCGTCCGGCCAGTACCCGGAGAACAGGGTGGCCCCGCGGATCGCGATCCGGCCGACCTCACCGGCGTCCGGAGCCTCGGCCATGACGTCCAGCGGATCGTCCGGCGCGACCGTCTCGGCCTCGGTCAGCTCGGCGGCGTCATCGGCGTTGACGTCCAGCCCGTCCGGTCCGACGATCCGCAATTCGATGCCGGTCAACGGCTTGCCGACCGACCCGTGCCGTGGCTCGTCGGTCATCAGCGTGCTGGCCACCACCGATGCGGCTTCGGACAGCCCATATCCCTCCCAGACCGGGTGGCCGATGAGGGTCTGCACGGCGCCGAAGTCGTCGGTGTCCAGCGGCGCGGTGCCCGAGGTCAGCAGCCGGACCGTGGCCAGCGAGCGCTGCGAGCCGTCCATGCCGACCAGGTGATGGAAGAACCCCGGTGCGCCGGGCACCACGGTGACCTGGTGTTCGCCGGCCGCCGCGACCGCGGACTCCGCGGCCTGCCGGCCCGCGGCGACAATGTCCGGGCTGCCGCGCAGCGCTCCGTCCGGAGCGCCGATGGAGATCGTCGCGGTGTCGAAGCCGACCTCGGGAATCACGGTGGCACCACCGACCAGCGTGGTCGGCAGGAACGCCACCACCCAGCCGGCGACGTGGTACATCGGCAGCACCTGGAGCACCCGATCGGCGTCCCGGACCCTGCGGTCGTCCAGCCGACCGATCGCCTCGACCGCCGCCAGGATCGAGCGGTGGGACAGCATCACGGCGCGGTCGGCCCTGGCCCTGGCCAGCACCGCCAGGTCCTCTCCCCCACCGGTCGCGGCCGGCGGAGAGTCGCTGGGCCCGGCCACCCACCACCGGGCGACGTCGTGCTGGTCGAGCCCGACCGGCAGGCCGTGATCGTGATCGACGGAGATGGCGGCCACCGCGCCGACCCGGTCGGCGACCTCGCCGGTGTCGCCGTGCGAGGGGCCGATGGGCACCGCGATCAGCCCGGCCCGGGCGCAGGCGAACAACGCCGCCGCAAGATCGGCGCCGCTGGGCAGCGCGATGACGACCCGCTCCCCGCGGTCGAGGCCGATGGAACGCAATGCCGTCACGCCGGCGTCCGCCGCGGCGTCCAGCTGCGCCCAGGACCGTGAACCGGACGCGCCGATCACCGCCGGCCGGTCCGGGTGCTGCCCGGCGGCCCGGCGCAGCAGATCGGCCACGTTTCCGGTGCTGCGGGCCGGTTCTCTGCGCTGATCTTGTGCTGGGCTGCTCACACCGCTCATTGTCCTGCCACTCGCGGGAGTGCACCCACCGGAGCACCGGCCGCCCGCCGCCGGGTGCGCATCACCGCCCGTTGAGCGGCAGAGCAGGCCCCGCGCTGGATAGGCTGGTCGGGCATCACGCGCCGCCCGGGCCCTCCGCGCGGAACCGGTTGGCCGGCCGTTGGACAGCCGGGTGGCGCTTCGGACAGACGGGAGGCCTTCGTGCCGCATCGCAGGTCGCGCGCGTTCGACAAACAGGCCGAAGCGGCCGAGATCGCCGGCGCGGCGTCCGCGGAGGCCGCCTATCAGGCGGTGCACGAGGGCGAAGCGCCGCTCGAACCGGGCACCGATCTCACCGCCGCGGCCTTCTTCGACGTCGACAACACGATGATGCAGGGCGCCTCGATCTTCCACTTCGCCCGCGGCCTGGTCGCGCGCAATTTCTTCACCACCAAGGACCTGGTGCGCTTCGCGCTGCTGCAGGTCAAGTTCCGGATCATCGGGGAGGACGCGGACGACACGCACAGCGCGCGCGAGGGTGCGCTGGCGTTCGTGGCCGGCCGTCAGATCTCGCAGATCGTCGAGCTCGGCGAGGAGATCTACGACGACCTGATGGCCGACAAGATCTATCCGCGCTCGGTCGAGCTGGCCAAGAAGCACCTGGACGCCGGGCAACGGGTGTGGCTGGTCACTGCCACACCACAGGAACTGGCGCAGATCATCGCGCGCCGGCTCGGCCTCACCGGCGCGCTGGCCACCGTCGCCGCCGAGGAGAACGGTGTCTACACCGGACGGTTGTTCGGCGAGATGCTGCACGGCCCGGCCAAAGCGGCTGCCGTCCGCGCGCTGGCCGCCCGCGAGGGCCTTGACCTGCGGCGATGCACCGCGTACTCGGATTCGGTGAACGACGTGCCGATGCTCTCGGTGGTCGGCACCGCGGTGGCGGTCAACCCGGACGCGGCCCTGCGGGACGTGGCCAGGGAACGAGGCTGGCAGATCCTGGACTTCCGGACCGGCCGCAAGGCGGCCAAGATCTACCTCCCGGCCGTGCTCGGGGTCGGCGCGCTTGGTGCCGCGGTGCTGGTCGGCCGGCAGGTCTGGCGCCGGCGCCGGACCCACTGAGCACGCGACGTTGACGCCCGATCAGCCCAGGAACGGGTGACCGCGGCGCAGCAACAGCCGGTACAGGGTCTGCTGGATCGTCTCCCGCACCCGGTCGGTCAGGTTGAAGACCACCATCGGGTCGTCCGCGGCGTGGTCGCCGTAGCCGTCGGTCGGGATGGGCTCACCGAACTCGATCAGCCACTTGCTCGGCAGCGGTATCGCGCCCAGCGGCCCGAGCAGCGGGAACGTCGGCGTCACCGGGAAATAGGGGAAGCCCAGCGCGCGGGCCAGCGGCTTGATGTTGCCGATCAGCGGGTAGATCTCCTCGGCACCGACGATAGACACCGGGATGATCGGCACCCCGGTCTTCAGTGCCGCGGTGACGAACCCGCCCCGGCCGAACCGCTGAAGCTTGTACCGCTGCGAATAAGGCTTGCCGACGCCCTTGAACCCCTCCGGATAGACCGCGACAACCTCGCCCGAGGACAGCAACCGCTCGGCGTCCGGATTGCAGGCAAGGGTGTTCCCGGCCTTGCGGCTGATCGGCCCGAGGAAGGGCGTGTCGAAGACCATGTCGGCGCCCAGCATCCGCAGCGGCCGCTGCCTGGGATGATGGTCGCGCAGCGCGACCGCCGTCATCACCGCGTCCACCGCGATGGTCCCCGAGTGGTTCGCCACCAGCAGCGCGCCGCCGGTGTCCGGCACGTTGTGGATTCCCAGAGTGTCGATCCGGAACCACTTCTCGTACAGCAGGCGGAGCGGCGGCATCAGCACGTTGTCGGTGAAATCGGGGTCGTAGCCGAAGTCGTCGACGTCGTAGTCGCCGGTCATCCTGCGGCGCAGGAACGCGATTCCACCGGCCAGGCTGCGCTTCCAGCCAGTTTCTCCGGCGGGGGCCGGCAGCGCGGCGGTGTCCGGGCGGTCCACGTCCACGGCACCCGACGGGATGACGCCACCGGCCAGTCCGTCGGCGAACGCCGAGCCGTACCCGTGGTCAGCGCCCTGATCGCCACCGCGATTCTCACCGCCGCCGGCCGGCGCCTTGGCCGAAGGCCGGACCGCGTCCGGCTGGCCCGGCTGGGCCGATGGAGCCGACGAGGCGGCCGGAGCGGCGTGGCTCCGCTTGCGCGGCGGGCGCGCGGGGCCGGAGGCGGGCCCGCCGCCCGGCGTATCGGTGCTAACCACGGAGTTCCCTCCTTCGCGCCGTTGTTGCATCTCGGAACAGTGTCGTTGCCTCTCGGAGCAGTGCTGGACCTGGTCGACTCCCGGACGCGCTCACCGCGTCCTCCACCGGCGCGGCGAACCCGCGGCGTCCCCGTTGATGCCGACCAGTCGCGGGCGCCCGTCGAGCCGGTCGTCGCCGTCCGGCGTGTCCCCGCCGGGCGCTGCCGAACGCCCGCCTACCGGCAGCGAGCCGGCTGCAGGCCCGGCCGGGGTGGCGGATCGACTTGCCTGGCCCGCCGACGATCCAGTGCCGCCGGACCCGATCAGCAGCGCATCGCCGTTCGGCCCGGCCTGCTCCGGCCGGAGGCCGAGGGTGCCGGTGATCCGCTTCTCGACGCCGCGAACGGTGGATGCCGGGAGTGCCGGACGCAGGTGCGCGGCGAAGTCGTCGAAAGCCTGGACGGTGGTGAAATGCGGCTGGTACCCGGCGCGCTCGAGCAACCTCGTGGTGTCCAGGACCCGGCCGGTGGTCAGCGATTCCACCTGCCGGGGCGAGAAGCCGCCGAGGCGCGCCGTCCGCATCACCCGCGAGATACCGCCAAGGGTGAACGCCGGAACGGACAGCGGCAGCCGGCCGGCCCGGTGGATGGCCTGCGCGAGCGTGAGGACGCCGTCGCCGGCGACATTCACAACGCCCGAGAAGTCTTTGATGGCAAGGTGTTCCATCACGCCGACGGCGTCAGATTCGTGGACCAGCTGGATCCGCGCGTCGCGGCCGAGGACCATCGGCACGAACGGCGACAGCGCGAAGTACCGCGTCAGCGGGGTCACCACGGTCGGGCCGATGATGTCGGCGAACCGCGGCACCGCGATCCGCACATCGGGCCGCCGGCGGCCGAAACCCCGGACATAGGCCTCGATGTCGATCGCATCGCGGGCAGGGCCGGAGGACGGGACCGACCGGGCCGGGGTCTCCTCGGTGAAGATGGCCGGGTCCCGCGAGGAGGAACCGTAGATCGCCGCGGTGGACCGCACGATGAGATTCCGCAGGCTGTCCGACCGCTGGCACGCGGCGAGCAGCTGCATGGTGCCCAGGACGTTCATCTCCTTGACCATGCTGCGCGCCGCCGACGAGGCCGGCGTCGCCGACGCCGACGCGTGCACCACCGTGTCGACCCGGGCCGCCTCGATGACCCTGGCGATCAGCGGGTTCCGGATGTCCACCCGGGCGAAGTCCGCATCACCCATCCGGGCACGAGCGGCGGGCTCGGGCAGCGCGGCGTCCACGCCGATCACCCGGTCCACCTCGGGATGCCGCGCGAGCCGGCCGGCGAGTTCGGAACCGATGAATCGGGTGACACCCGTGACGAGGACGACCCGACCCGCCATGGCGGTCACACCCCTTCGACGTACGTTGTCCGGCAATCGCACCGATCGCCGCCGGGTTCAGGCCGACGGCGCCCGGCGACCTACTTGCCGGCCTTACGACGCGCCACTCGGGTCTTGCGCAGCAACTTGCGGTGCTTCTTCTTGGCCATCCGCTTGCGACGCTTCTTGATGACTGAACCCATGCGGTGATCTTCTCCACTGGTGATCCGCCGTGGCCCGGCGGGGTGGCGCGCGAACCGTTCTCGGACCGCTGCCGGCGGATTGCCGGACTTTCCCGTCATGCTACCGGCCGCAGCCCACGTTTCCGCTCGCGACGTCGGCCCCTCCTGGCACGCCGGCACGGCGGATGATCAGGTGTCCCGGCCACCCGGGCGGGGGATGCGTCCAGGTCAGCCGGACATGCAGCGAACCGGCACAGTCACCGAACTGAGCCGAGCCCGTCCGCCGGGCCCGTCAGCCAGGCCCGTCAGCCGACGTCGTTGAAGGCATCCCGCAGGTAGTCGTGCACGGCCCGCTCCGGCACCCGGAAAGATCGCCCGACGCGCACCGCCGGAAGTTCGCCCGAATGCACCAGCCGGTACACCGTCATGCGCGAGACCCGCATCAGCTGGGCCACTTCGGCAACCGTCAGGAACCGCATCTCGGACAGCGCCGGATCGCGCGGGGGCGGCTGTTTCGGCGGTCGATCGTCTCGTGCGGGCATCAGGACACCGTCTTCCGGCACGTTTCGCGCCCGCCGGCTTCCCCACCGGTGGGCAACATACGTACGTGCTCTATGAACTCTAGCGTGACAGGTGGGACTAGCGCGATGGGTAGTTTCCGCAGGCAGCGGCCCCACGCGGGGCTTCGCTACCCGACCGCGTCGGCACCGTCGGTCGGGGAAACGGCGTGCAACCGCCTCGTTGCGTCCTGCACAGTGCGCGCCATAGCGAGCGTTCTGCAGCACGCAACGCACTGGGTCAGGCCCCGTTGTGCGACCTCCCCAGTTCCGCCGACCGCACCGCGGCGGCCTCGATCGCGGACAGCAGGGCGGCCCGGACCGCGTGGTTCTCCAGCTCCCGGATCGCCGCGATGGTCGTCCCGCCCGGTGACGTGACGGCCTCGCGCAGAGCCACCGGGTGCTCGCCGGTCTCGCGCAGCATCCTGGCCGCGCCGACCGCCGACTGGATGATCAACTCGGTCGAGACGTTGCGCGGCAGGCCGAGCAGGATGCCGGCGTCGATCATCGCCTCGACCAGGTAGAAGAAGTACGCCGGTCCGGAGCCGGACAGGGCGGTGACGGCGTCCTGCTGGGCCTCTGGCACCCGGACCACCTTGCCCACGGTGGACAGCAGGTCATCGACGAGCTGCAGGTGCTCGGGCTGCGCGTGCGAACCCGCGGAGATCGCGCTCATGGCCTCGCCGACCAGCATCGGAGTGTTGGGCATCACCCGCACCACGGGTGTGCCGGCGGGCAGGTGCCGTTCGTACAGCGCGGTGGGCAGCCCGGCGCACAGCGACACCACCAACGTTCCCGGTTTGATCGACCAGGACAGCGCGTGCAGCAGCGGGTCGATGTCCTGCGGCTTCACCGCCACGATCAGCACGTCGGCGACCGCGGCGGCCTCGTCGGTTTCCACCCCTCGGACGCCGTACTTGGCGGTCAGCTCCGCCACCCGCTCCGGGTACCGCTCGGTGAACAGCAGGGATTCCGGGGAGCGACCGGCCCCCAGCAGCCCCGCCAGCATGGCCTCACCGATCTTGCCCGCGCCCAGAATGGCGATCGTCGTCATGGCGATCAGGGTGCCACGGCTTGCTCCCCGAGTGCGCGCCCGGCCTGGTCGATCAAATGCTGTGGTAGCTCCATCCTGGGACCCGGAAGAAGAGCTAGGCTTTGGTGGCGATGGCGTCGGCCGTGTCCGCGTACTTCGCATTCGCGTGCACGGTGGCCGACACCGAGTACGAGTCGAACGGATACTGCTGCACGATGCCGATGCGGGCAGCACGATCCCCTGGGGCGCGAGCGGCTCGCCGGCCGGGAAGTGAGGGCCGCCTGCCCGCTCACCGCCGGCTCGACCCGCACCTCGATCTCACCCGTCAGCAGGCCCGAAGCATCCAGCAAGTCGGGAGAAGCGAACCCTTGATCATCTTGACGTTGCCATCACCAGGGCGGTGGCGGTGGCCGCCCGGCCCTCACCTCGGCCGGTCAGCCCGAGGCCGTCAGTGGTGGTGCCGGCGACCGACACCGGCGCGCCCAGCACCGCCGACAGTGCGCGCTCCGCCTCCGCCCGCCGCGACGACAGCCGCGGGGTGTTGGCGATCACCTGAACGGCAGCGTTGACCACCGAGAAACCGGCATCGTGCACCCGGCGCACTACCTCGGACAGCAACGTCGCCCCCGAGGCGGCGGCCCACCGCGGATCGTCGGTGCCGAAGACCGCGCCGAGATCGCCGAGGCCGCAGGCCGACAGCAGCGCATCACAGATCGCGTGCGCAGCGACGTCACCGTCGGAGTGACCCGAGCAACCGTCGACACCGGGGAACTCGAGGCCACCCACCCAACACGGTCGTCCGGATTCGATCGGGTGCACGTCGGTGCCGGTGCCCACTCGCAGATCGGGTGTGCCGGTCGACGACATCAGGCGCTGGGCGTCCGCCAGGTCCGCCGGAGTGGTGATCTTGAAGGCGGACCGGTCGCCGGGAACGGTGGTCACCGGGATATCCAACGCCTCGACCAGTCCGGCGTCGTCGGTGATCCCGTTTGTGATCAGGTCGGCGCCTGCGCCGGCGTGCGCCCGACGCAACACGGCGGGCGAGAACCCCTGCGGCGTCTGGACAATGCGCAGCACCTCGCGATCGACGGTGCCCGCCACCGAGCCGTCCGGGTGCAGCGAACGGACGGTGTCGGTCACCGGCAGCACCGGGACAACCGCGGCGGCGCCGTCGCGGACCGCACCGATCACGCGCTGAATCATCGACTCCGGCGCGAAGGAACGGGCCGCATCGTGAACGAGGATCACCTCGGCGTCGTCACCGGCCACGGCCAGCGCGGCGGACACCGAGCTCACCCGATCGGCCCCGCCGACCACCACGGTCGCCCTGTCGCCCAGCAGTTCTCGAGCCCACGACAATTGCTCCCGCGGCACCGCCACGACAACCCGATCCACGCCGGCCGCGAGCAGACGGTCGACCGCGTGCACGAGCAGAGCGCGGCCGACCACCGTCACAAAAGCCTTCGGGACATCAGCGCCCAACCGTTCACCGCTGCCCGCTGCGGGCACCAGTGCGACGACGCTCATGTTCCGAAGGCTTGTGACAGGACGGCGCTTCGATCAGGAAGCCAGGACCTCGTCGAGAATTCCCTCGGCCTTGACCTCGTTCGTGCCCTCGGCCAGCGCCAACTCGGACACCAAGATCTGCCGGGCCTTGGCGAGCATGCGCTTCTCGCCGGCCGACAATCCACGCTCGCGATCCCGGCGCCACAGGTCACGAACGACCTCGGCCACCTTGTTCACGTCGCCGGAGGCCAGTTTCTCGAGGTTGGCCTTGTAGCGCCGCGACCAGTTCGTCGGCTCCTCGGTGTGCGGGGCCCGCAACACCTCGAATACATGGTCGAGTCCCGTCCGGTCGACAACGTCGCGCACTCCGACGATCTCGGCATTGTCAGCGGGGACCTTCACGGTCAGATCGCCTTGAGCGATCTTGAGAACCAGATAAAGCCTCTCCACACCTTTGACGGTGCGGGTTTCGGTGGCCTGGATGAGTGCCGCCCCGTGATGGGGGTAGACAACAGTTTCTCCGACGTTGAAAACCATGAGTGTTCAAGACCCCTTTCGCTGAACCCATCTTACCACGCTTCGCGCTGGGCCGGTGCTGTTGTCGCAGGTCAGGGCCTATGGTCGCACTTGACAAACCCGGGCCGCTCGTGCTCAGGCAGGTCAGCGCGGGGTCAGGGCAGGGTAGGGCTGAGTCCGAGCCGGGTCGATGCGCGATCTGTTCCCGATCAAGTCCCGGTCCAAACGGCCGCGGCCGGAACGCGGGCGCCAACACCGGGCCGCCCGCGTTGGCGCGCCCGACGCGCACGTCACCGGGTGCGCCAGCTAACCTCACTGCAGGATTGCGCCGCTCGCGGCAATGGTGGGCGCGGTGCAACCGTCCCGCTCGCAAGTGCCTGAACCAAGTGCCGTGAACGAATTGCCGAGAAGAGGGGAACCGCCGTGTCCCGCACCGCCCGCCTCCCGCGCCGGGTGCTCTTTCCCGCAGCGTTGGTCTTTGCCGCGGCATGTCTCACGCTGAGCGGCTGCGCCGCCGGTCAGATATCCCAGACCGCCGACCAGGTCGCCGCCATCGACGGCGCCAACGGCAGCGTCGGCGACATCACCGTGCTCAACGCACGTTTGGCCCCGGTCGAAGGAGAGGGCTACGCGCAGGGTTCGAACGGACGCCTGCTGCTGTGGATCTCCAACGGCGGCCTGTCCGCGGACACGCTGAGCCAGGTCAGCACTCCCGCGGCCGACTCGGTGCGCATCGTCGGCGACGACAGCATCCCGGGGCAGTACCTGGCCGACCTGAGCTCGCTGACCGGCACCAGGGTGGTCGTCACCAACTTCACCCAGGACGTCCCGCACGGCCAGTCCATCCCCATGACGTTCTCCTTCGAGAACGCCGGCACGCTGAACCTGGACATTCCGATCGAGATCCCCAGCGACCGCAGCGGCGACCGCCCGACGGTGGACATCCAGCCGCCGCATCCGACGCCGCTGTGGGAAGAGGATCCCAGCGGTGAGGCCGCCGGTGCGGCCCCGGAACCCACGGCCGAGCCGACCGCGGCCACCACGACCACCGGCTGAGCTGCCGCGCCGATGGACCCGTGCGTCACGGCGGCGCGGCAGAAGGACTGACTGTCGGTCCTCCGCTCTAGGGTTCGGCCCATGAGATCCACTCCCATCACCAAGGCGGCCAGAACCACCCGGTCGGCGCCGAGCCTGGGTTACCAGTGCGGCGAGTGCGGTCATACCGCCACCAAATGGCACGGGCGCTGTCCCGAGTGCCAGGCGTGGGGAACGTTGCTGGAAGCCGGTCCCGCCAGGGTCGCGCTGCGCCGGGTCTCTCCGGGGGCGGTCACCACACCGGCCGCTCGGATCGACCAGGTGTCCGCCGAGCTCGTCGGTCCGCGACCCAGCGGGCTCGGCGAACTCGACCGGGTGCTCGGCGGGGGTCTGATCCCCGGCGGGGTCGTCCTGCTGGCCGGTGAACCAGGGGTGGGCAAGTCGACGTTGCTGCTCTCGGCGGCCAAGGCGTGGGCAGCCAGCGGGCAGGGACGGGTGCTGATCGTCACCGGCGAGGAGTCGGTGCCCCAGGTCCGCCGCCGCGCCGACCGGATGGGCGCGCTGCATCCCGACATCTTCCTGGCCGCGGAGAACGAACTGGGGGCGGTGCTGGGCCATCTGGACCAGGTTCGGCCCAAGCTGGTCATCGTCGACTCCGTGCAGACCATCTCCACCGCCGAGGTCGAAGGCAGCGCCGGCGGCGTGAGCCAGGTGCGTGCCGTCGCCGCTGCGCTCACCGCGGCGGCCAAGGAGCGCGACATCGCCTGCGTGCTGGTGGGGCACGTCACCAAGGACGGCGCGATTGCCGGCCCGCGGGTGCTCGAACACCTGGTCGACGTGGTGCTGCATTTCGAGGGCGAGCGCCATTCCAGCCTGCGGCTGATCCGCGGCGTGAAGAACCGCTACGGGCCCTCCGACGAAGTGGGCTGCTTCCAGATGGTGCCCGACGGGATCGTGGGTCTGGCCGATCCCTCCGGGCTGTTCCTGTCCGCCAGGGGATCACCGGTGCCGGGCACCTGCGCCACCGTGACCATGCAGGGCAGGCGCGCGCTTCCGGTCGAGGTGCAGAGCCTGATCGCGCCCGCGGGCGGGGAGGTCAGCCGCAGGACCGTGTCCGGACTGGACTCGGCTCGCACCGCCATGGTGCTCGCGGTGCTGCAGCGGTGGGGCGGCGTCGCGCTGGGCGGTCAGGACGTGCTGGCCGCGACGATCGGCGGAGCCAAGATGATCGAGCCGGCCGCCGACCTGCCGTTGGCGCTGGCCGTGTGGTCGTCGGCGCGGGACATCCCGTTGGCTCGTGGCCTGGTGGTGATGGGCGAGCTGGGGCTCTCCGCTGAGGTGCGTCCGATCGCCGGGGTCGACCGTCGGCTGATCGAGGCGAGCCGGCTCGGGTTCGATCACGCCGTGGTGCCCAGCGGTTCCGTCACCGGCCGGCCGAACGGGATGCGGGTGGACGAGGTATCCAATCTGGGCGATGCCTTCCGATCCCTCGGCAACGACGATGGGGTGGTCCAATGGCTGCGCCGACGCAAGTAGGGGCGACGGAAGTAGGCGGCCCCGAGCCGGCCGGGGAACCGCCTGAGCCTCGCCGAACCGGTACGTCATCCGGGCGGTCCTAGACTGGGGCGCAAGTGGCTGGTAGGGGAGGTCGGGGTGGAGGACCGCACGAGCGTTTCTGCGCAACGTGCCGTCCTGGCCCGGGTGGCCCCCGGTACGCCGCTGCGCGAGGGGCTGGAACGGATCTTGCGCGGCCGGACCGGTGCGTTGATCGTGCTCGGCTTCGACCAGGGCGTGGAAGACCTCTGTGACGGCGGCTTCCGGCTGGATGTCGAGTTCTCGTCGACCCGCCTGCGCGAGCTGTGCAAGATGGACGGCGCGGTGGTGCTCACCGACGACGGCACCCGGATCCTGCGGGCGAACGTCCAGCTGACCCCTGATTCGACGATCCCGACGGTCGAATCGGGCACCCGGCACCGGACGGCGGAGCGGACGGGGCTGCAGACCGGCCACCCGGTGATCGCGGTCAGTCATTCGATGTCGATCATCAGCCTGTACTTCGGCGGGCGCCGGCATGTCGTCGCCGATCCGCCGACCATCCTCGGCCGCGCCAATCAGGCGCTGGCCACCCTGCAGCGTTACAAGTTCCGGTTGGACGAGGTGGCCAGGGCGCTGTCCGCGCTGGAGATCGAGGACTTCGCGACGTTGCGGGACGCGACGACGGTGCTGCAGCGGCTGCTGATGGTCCGCCGGATCGCCGACGAACTGACCAGCAACGTGGTCGAACTCGGCACCGACGGCCGGCTGCTCGGTCTGCAGCTGGAGGAGATGCTCAGCGGCACCCATGGTCTGGCCGAGCTGCTGATCCGCGACTACCTGCCGGGCGAGGAAGACCCCCAGCGGGTCGACGAGATCGCTGTGGCGCTGGACGATCTCGACGAGGTCGACCTGCTGGACCTGACGTCCGTCGCGCGGACGCTGGGTCTGCCGACCCAATCGGATGCGCTCGATGCGCCGGTCAGCCCTCGCGGGCATCGGCTGCTGGCCGGGATCCCGCGGCTGCCACCGGCCGTGCTGGATCGGCTGATCGCCCACTTCGGCAATCTGCAGGGGTTGCTCGCCGCCACCGCCGCGGACCTGCAGGAGGTCGAGGGGGTCGGCGAGGCGCGGGCCCGGGTCGTGCGCGAGGGTCTGTCACGGCTTGCCGAGTCGTCGATCGTCGACAGGTACGGCTCGGCCCTGTAACTGCGGGGGCAGTCCCACCGCGTGCGGGCGACGGCCCCACATTGTCTTGCAGCGGATACACGTCGACGCCGCTCTGCGCCGCTGGCGTATCGCCGGGGGCCCTGTGGCGGCCCCGACCCCGCGCCGCCCGCGCCGACCCCTTGCTGCAGCACGAGCAACGCTCCCACGGCACGAGCAGCGCCCCGGCACCGAGAGCACCGAGAGCACCGTGCGCATGCCATAGCGGCGTCGGCGTCGGCGCTGCGCCCGACCGGCGGGCGCGTCCGCCGGCGCGGAGCCGTCGGATCGTTCGGCGCGGTCAGCCCGTCACGGTGAACGGGGCAGGCGGGCTGGACAACCCGCCGAGCTGCCCGATCACCGTGTAGCTACCCGCCGGGGCAGCGGAGCGTTCGCCGGTGCAGCCGGGTGCGGAGGTCGTGCCCGACCATTTGATCGTGTACTGGAGTTGCTGACCGGGCGTCAGCTCCCGGACCTCGGTGCCGGTGCCGGGGAAGCAATCCGCGGTCGAGAAGATCCTGCTGCCATCCGCACCGAACACGATGAACGTCTGAAGGGAACCCGACACATCGCGTTGGCAGACCTGGGTTCCGCTATTGGTCACGATGAGCAGCAGCCGGGGCTGGTCCCCCACCGCGAAGGCCGCTGCGGAAGGCGCTGCGGTCAGGGAGATATCCGCGTCGGCGCACAGCAGCTTGCCCTGTGCGTCATACGACGGCGGGGGCGGAGCGGGGGCTGGCGCCGGAGCGGCGGCGGGGGCGGGGGCCTCCGGAGTGGCCGCGGTCGCCTCCGGAGTGGCAGCGGGCGTAGCGGCAGCCGGCTCGGAAGCAGCCGGCGCTGCTGCCGCCGCGGGATCGGACGCCGCGGGATCGGACGCAGCGGGATCGGACGCAGCGGCCGAGGGTGCCGAGCTGACCGGCACAGACGAGATCACCGGCGGTGACCCCGCCGAAGCAAACCCGGTGCCGGAGGCGGACGGAGCGACCGACCCCGACACCGCGGACGATTTGGTCGGCACCGGCGAGATGGCGGTGGACCCGGCCAGTTCGCCGGTCAGGGTGGGCGCAGCGGCGGAAGTAGCGGCGTTCACCGCGGCTTCGGAAACCGCGGAGGACCGGGAGGACCGGGTCGCCAGGAACCACACCATGCCGATCAGTACTGCGACTGCGAGCACAACTGCGGCGACTCTGCGAACCCAGTAGACCTTCGGCGTCTGAGGCCCAACGGGGTGCATCACGTCAGCGACGGTAGTCTCGGGTTTCGCCATTCTTGGGAGCAACGCCGAGGAGCAGAGTGTGACGGCCATCGACCATCTACTCGCACGGAACCTGGCGGCAGCCGAATACCACCCGGTCGGTATGGGCCCCGTGCCCACTCTGGAGATCGCGCTGCTGATGTGCATGGACGCCCGCATCGACGGTCATGCGGCATTCCGGCTGAACCTGGGTGAGGTGCATCTGCTGCGCAACGCCGGCGGCGTGGTGACCGACGACGTGATCAGATCGCTGTCGATCTCCCAGCACGCGCTGGGCACCCGGGAGATCATGATCATCCACCACACCGACTGCGGCCTGGCGCGTCTGGAAGAGGACAAGTTCCGGGCCCATCTCGCGACCCTTGCCGGGTACCGGCCCACCTGGTCGGTGCAGGCGTTCAAGGATCCGCACGATTCGGTCCGCGAATCCCTGCGCCGGATCAGGGATTCACCGTTCCTGCTGCACCACGACGCGGTCCGTGGCTTCATCTTCGACGTGAACACCGGAATGTTGGAAGAGGTGTTCGTGGACGGTGACAATCCCACCGGTCAGCTCGATCCCGCCGCGACGCCACCGCCCGCCGGGTCGGCGCGCACCGTCGTCGCGGACGCGGTCGCCACTGACTCCGGGGGTGCTGGTGCGGGCCACTGAGCTTGCGGCACAACCAGATCGAAGCCGTTCCAGACGGAAACGCGCATCGGCAGCCGGCGCACATCCCGTGCCGACCACGGCCGGGTCGTCGGCACTGGATGCCGACCTGCTGCTGAACTTCTTTGCCGATCGCGGCCGGGACCTGCCGTGGCGGCAACCGACGGCGACTCCGTGGGCCGTGCTGGTCAGCGAGATCATGCTGCAGCAGACGCCGGTCAACCGGGTTCTTCCGGTCTACCAGGAGTGGATGACGCGCTGGCCGGAACCGGCCGCGCTGGCCGCCGACTCCCCCGCCGACGCGATCCGGATATGGGGTCGGCTCGGTTACCCGCGGCGCGCGCTGCGGCTGCACTCGGCGGCCACTGTCATCACCACCGAGTATTCCGGCGAAGTTCCGGACACCGTCGAAAACCTCCTGCTGCTCCCTGGAATCGGTGAGTACACGGCCCGCGCCGTCGCCGCGTTCGCCTTCCGCCGGCGAACCCCGGTGGTCGACACCAACGTTCGGCGGGTGCTGTCCCGGGTGGTCCGGGGTCTGGACGAACCACGAGAGCCGGCCAACGCGGCCGACCGCGCCGAGATGGCCACCCTGCTGCCGGCCGAACCGGCGACCGCCGCCAGGTTCTCGGCCGCCGTGATGGAACTGGGCGCGCTGGTCTGCTCGGCGCGATCGCCGGATTGCGCTTCCTGCCCGCTGGCCGATCGCTGCCGGTGGCGGCTGGCCGGATCGCAGCCGGGGCAGGCGCGTCGCGCGGTGCAGGCCTGGCACGGCACCGACCGGCAGGTTCGCGGCCGGATCATGGCCGCGCTCCGGGCAAGTCACGGTCCGGTCCACGATGGGACGCTGGCCGGGCTGTCCACCGACGCCGAGCAGGGACATCGGTGCCTGGCCTCGCTGCTCGTCGACGGCCTCGCGGTCCGCATCGGCGCCGGCCACATCGCACTGCCGGACTGATCGCTGGTGGCCGACTGCCTGCTCTGCGATCCCGCTGCAGCCGACGCCGCGTTCGACCGGGTTCGGTTGTGGGAGAACAACCTGTGGCGGCTCTCCGCGGTGCTCCGCGGTCCGATACCGGGTTTCGCGCACCTGGAGCCGCGGCGGCACATCCCGTACGTCACCGACCTTGACGGGCCAGAGGCCGCGACCTTCGGCGCGGTACTGGCCCGCGTCACCGAGGCGCTGCGGATGGCGGCGGACGCGGAGAAGACCTACGTCTATGCCTTCGGTGATCACGTCCCGCATTTCCACGTCAACCTGGCGCCCCATCGAGCCGGTGACGCGCTGCGCGGCGGTCCGGGGCTTGCTCGATCCCGACGCCGCCGACGCGGACCTGGCGGCCCATCAGGCCGTCGCGGAAGCTGCGCGAGCCGCGCTCGCCATGCCGTAAGGGCACGCGACAGCCGGCCGAAGACGACTCCGGCCCGCCCTCCGCGTACGGAGAGCGGGCCGGTTGTGCTGTCGGGTCGGTGACCGAGGCCGCGTCACTGTGGCCAATTCACGACGCCGCCGTCACCTGATGTCAGACGGTGGCCTCGCCCACGTCGGTGGCCAGACCCGCGGCCACCACCTCGGGAACCGCGGACGGTTTGGGCTCGCCCCGGAAGGTGAACTCCCGGTCCTTGCCCTCGCCGGTGACGTCCACCACGATGATCTCGCCGGGCCGGATCTCGTCGAACAAGATCTTCTCCGAGAGCTTGTCCTCGATCTCCCGCTGGATCGTGCGACGCAGCGGCCGCGCGCCCAGCACGGGGTCGAAGCCGCGCTCGCCGAGCAGTGCCTTCGCGCCGGCGGTCACCTCGAGCCCCATGTCCTTGTTCTTCAGCGCACCCTCGACCCGTTTGAGCATGAGGACGACCATGCGGTGGATCTCCTCGGTGGTGAGCTGATGGAACACCACCACGTCGTCGATACGGTTGAGGAACTCCGGACGGAAGTGCCGCTTGAGCTCGTCGTTGACCTTCTGCTTCATCCGGTCGTAGTTCGACTCCGCGTCGTTGCCCTGGGCGAAGCCCAGCGAGACCGACTTGGAGATGTCCTGCGTGCCGAGGTTCGAGGTGAACACGATGACGGTGTTCTTGAAGTCCACCGTCCGGCCCTGACCATCGGTCAGCCGGCCATCTTCCAACACCTGCAGCAGGGTGTTGTAGATGTCCTGGTGGGCCTTCTCGATCTCGTCGAACAGCACCACCGAGAACGGCTTGCGCCGCACCTTCTCGGTCAGCTGGCCACCCTCTTCGTAGCCGACGTACCCCGGAGGCGCACCGAACAGCCGCGATGCGGTGTACCGGTCGTGGAACTCGCCCATGTCGACCTGGATCAGCGCATCCTCGTCACCGAACAGGAACTCGGCCAGCGCCTTGGTCAGCTCGGTCTTCCCGACACCTGAGGGGCCGGCGAAGATGAACGACCCGGACGGACGCTTCGGGTCCTTCAGGCCGGCACGGGTGCGCCGGATCGCCTGCGACACCGCCTTGACCGCCTGGTCCTGGCCGATGATCCGCTTGTGCAGCTCATCTTCCATCCGCAGCAGCCGGGTGGTCTCCTCCTCGGTGAGCTTGAAGACCGGGATGCCCGTCCAGTTGGCCAAAACCTCAGCGATCTGCTCGTCGTCGACCTCGGACACCACGTCCAGATCGCCGTCTTTCCATGCCTTCTCCCGCTCGGACTTGCGGGCCAGCAACTGCTTCTCCGAATCACGGAGCGCAGCGGCCTTCTCGAAGTCCTGCGAGTCGATCGCTGATTCCTTGTCCCGGCGAACGGCAGCGAGCTTCTCGTCGAAGTCGCGCAGATCCGGCGGCGCGGTCATCCGGCGGATGCGCATCCGGGCGCCGGCCTCGTCGATCAGGTCGATCGCCTTGTCCGGCAGGTAACGGTCGCTGATGTACCGGTCGGCCAGGGTGGCCGCGGCGACCAGCGCGTCGTCGGTGATGGTGATCCGGTGGTGCGCCTCGTAACGGTCCCGCAGACCCTTGAGGATCTCGATGGTGTGCGCCACGTTCGGCTCACCGACCTGGATCGGCTGGAAACGGCGCTCGAGAGCTGCGTCCTTCTCCACGTACTTTCGGTACTCGTCCAGGGTGGTCGCACCGATGGTCTGCAGTTCACCACGGGCCAGCATCGGCTTGAGGATCGACGCCGCATCGATCGCGCCCTCGGCGGCTCCGGCACCCACCAGGGTGTGGATCTCGTCGATGAACATGATGATGTCGCCGCGGGTGCGGATCTCCTTGAGCACCTTCTTCAGGCGCTCCTCGAAATCACCGCGGTAGCGGGAACCGGCGACCAGGCTGCCGAGGTCGAGGGTGTAGAGGTGCTTGTCCTTGAGCGTCTGCGGCACGTCACCGCGGATGATCGCCTGGGCAAGGCCCTCGACGACCGCGGTCTTGCCGACGCCGGGCTCACCGATCAGCACCGGGTTGTTCTTGGTGCGGCGGGAGAGCACCTGCATCACCCGCTCGATCTCCTTCTCCCGGCCGATGACCGGGTCCAGCTTGCCCTCCCGGGCGGACTGGGTGAGGTTGCGACCGAACTGGTCGAGCACGAGCGAGGTCGACGGGGTGCCCTCGGAGCGCCCGCCCTCCGCGGCGGCCGTCTCCTTGCCCTGGTAGCCGGAGAGCAGCTGCAGGACCTGTTGGCGGACCCTGTTCAGGTCGGCCCCCAGCTTCACCAACACCTGCGCCGCGACGCCCTCGCCCTCGCGGATCAGCCCGAGCAGGATGTGCTCGGTGCCGATGTAGTTGTGGCCGAGCTGCAGCGCCTCGCGCAGGCTCAGCTCCAGCACCTTCTTGGCGCGCGGGGTGAAGGGGATGTGCCCGGACGGCGACTGCTGCCCCTGGCCGATGATCTCCTCGACCTGGGCACGCACGCCTTCCAGCGCGATCCCCAGGGATTCCAGGGCCTTCGCGGCGACACCCTCACCCTCGTGGATGAGGCCGAGCAGGATGTGCTCGGTGCCGATGTAGTTGTGGTTGAGCATCCTGGCTTCTTCTTGCGCCAGGACGACCACGCGCCGCGCTCTGTCGGTGAACCGTTCGAACATCTGCACTCCTTACGGGCGTGCGCTGCGTTGTGGTCTGAGGTGGTTGCCGATCCGTACTGCCGATCCGTGCTGCCGAGCAATTGATGAACACCGCCGTTGATGCCGGTGGACTGCTCGATCCCGTGCAACCGCCCGCCCCCGGACCACCCAGAAGGCACCGGACCGGAAGGCAGCGGATGGTTCACTGTAGTCGGCCGATGCCGGACCCCGGTGGAGTCGCGGACCGGTGACGACTCTGCGCACCGTGCCGTCACTGCTGTCCAACGCTGCCCGAGCGGGTCTCGTTCCGCCAGATCAGCGGGTACGCCGTGGGCGAACAGCCAGGGTGTGTGGCCCGCTGTGAACGGGCTGTGGACGGGTCGCAGAGGCGCCACCGAGCCCGCTCCGGCGGACTACCCGATCGATTTCACACTTTCGTGCTGGCAAACGCCTCCGACCCCCGCCGATGGCGGGGGTCGGAGGGTGATCTGCCGGTGATCGGCCGGTCACGAGTAGTGCTCAACGGGCGCGCACCCGGCCGAACGCAAACTCCGCTCAGTGAGCAGCCTCGAACGCCTGCTGGACCGCTGCGGACAGCCGTCCGCGCTCGGAGACCTCCCAGCCGTTCGCCCGTGCCCACTCGCGAATCGCGGCGGTCTGCTCACGGTCGGGCGCCGTCCGCGACCCACGGGGAGCCTTCGCCGCCTTGACCGACTTGGGCCGTCCCGGGCCACGGCGACTGCCGTCGACCCGACGGGCGCCGGCGACGAAGCTGGCAAGCGCGTCGCGCAACGTGCCGGCGTTCTTCTCGCTGAGGTCGATCTCGTACGACGCGCCGTCAAGCGCGAACGATAGGGTTTCCGCGCCCTCGGAACCGTCGAGATCGTCCAAGACTATGTTGATGGTCCTGGTTGCCATACCAGTCCTCCCGTGTGGGCCCGTTGGCCATTGTTATTCCCGGCCCAGAATAGTGCCGGTTCCGCTTCCCCTCCACCATAACCTGCCATTGTCGCGGCGTGTTCCAGACCCGCCCGAAACACCTCCTCGGGGCTGGCTGGAAATGGTCGCGAAAGCAACGGAGCGAAGACCGCGAGACTCACTTCCGGCGAGCGCAGAAACACCGTCGGGTTGTCAAATGCCGCAAAACGCCCTGGACGGCCATTCTCCCGGGGAGATGATCCGCTCGGACGGCGTCAGTCTCCGGGACGCACGAACGGAAACAGGATCGTCTCGCGGATCCCCAAACCCGTCAGCGCCATCAGCAATCTGTCGATGCCCATCCCCATGCCACCCGCCGGTGGCATTCCGTACTCCATGGCACGCAGGAAGTCCTCGTCCAGCACCATCGCTTCGACATCGCCCATCCCGGCAAAGCGGGCCTGATCCACGAAACGCATCCGCTGGACCACCGGATCGACGAGTTCGGAGTATGCGGTCGCCGTTTCAATCCCGCGGATGTACAGATCCCACTTCTCCGCCAATCCTGGGGTATCACGATGTTCGCGGGTCAGCGGCGAGGTCTCGGCCGGGAAATCCCTGACGAACGTCGGCGCCACCAACGTCGGCACCACCAACTCGTCGAACAATTCCTCGGCCAGTTTGCCCGGTCCGTAGTGCGGGGCGACCGGCACGCCGACCCGGTCGGCCAGTTCACCCAAGTGGGACATCGGGGTCTGTACGGTGATCTCTTCGCCGGCCGCCGCCGAGAGCGCGCCGAACAACGTCACCGATTCCCAGCTCCCGCCGAAATCGAACTCGGTGCCGTCGGCGTGCACCGCCAGGGTCGATCCGTAGACGGCGATGGTGGCCTGCTGCACCAGGGTTCGGGTGAGCTCGGCCATCCCGTTGTAGTCGCTGTACGCCTCATAGGCCTCCAGCGTGGCGAACTCCGGGGAATGCGAGGAGTCGGCTCCCTCGTTGCGGAAGCTCCGATTGATCTCGAAGACCCGCTCGATTCCGCCCACCACGGCGCGCTTGAGGTACAGCTCGGGCGCAATCCGCAGGTAGAGGTCCATGTCCATGGCGTTCATATGGGTGACAAAGGGCCGCGCCGCCGCGCCGCCGTGCAGCACCTGGAGCATCGGAGTTTCGACCTCGAGGAAATCCCGCTCGTACAGCGTCGACCGCAATGAACGATTCACCGCGCTGCGCACCTGCACGGTCCGTCTGGCCTGCGGCCGGACGATCAGGTCCACATAACGCTGGCGAACCCTGCTTTCCTCGGACAGCGGTTTGTGCGCGACCGGTAGCGGGCGGAGCGCCTTGGCGGTGATCGCCCAGGAATCGGCCAGCACCGACAGCTCCCCCCGACGGGAGGTGATCACCGACCCGTGCACGAACAGATGGTCCCCGAGGTCGACGTCGGACTTGAATGCCGCCAGCGATTCCGCGCCGACCCCGTTCAGCGACACCATCACCTGCAATTCACTGCCCGTTTCCCCGGCACCCCCTTCGCGCAGGGTCGCGAAACACAATTTCCCGGAGTTGCGCAGGAAGATGACCCGTCCGGTGACGCCCGCAACCTGGCCCGTGTCGGTGTCCGGCGGCAGATCCGGATACGCCGCCCGCAGGGCGGCGAGCGACGTCGTCCTTTCGACGCCCACCGGATACGGTTCGATCCCGCTGTCGAGCAGGCGCTGACGCTTTTCCCGGCGCACCCGCAGCTGTTCAGGAATCGCATCCGTCACATCATCGGGGTTCTTCTCGGGGTCGTGGTCAGAAATGGGGCCCGTATCGCGCGCGGGACCAGCCGGTCGCGGCGTGGGTAGCGAACGGTCACCGGGAGTGTCATTGCCCTCGCCGGCGGTGGAGTGGGTCGGTCTGGGCGTCACGGGTGGCCAGCCTACTGGCCGCATTCCCGACGCCGACCCGCGCGGCGTTCGCCGCCAAGGCATTCGGTCGCATTCGCCTGCCCGGGTCGGGTCACAATGATGGTGTGCCGACACCGGAGCCACCCGCCACCCGCGGCTGGAACCGTGAGCTGGCCGGGTCTTTCCAGACCGCGGCGACCGGCTACGCACGGTTCCGTCCCGGCTACCCGCCGTCCGCCGTGGGTGCCGCGCTCCCAACGGATGCACGCCGGGTCCTCGACCTCGCCGCCGGTACCGGGAAACTGACCGGGTCCCTGATCGACCGGGGGCTGGACGTCGTCGCGGTCGAACCGCTGCCCGGCATGCTGGCCGAGCTCGCGTGGCGGTTCCCGTCGGTCACCGCCGTGCTCGGGTCGGCGGAGGCGATCCCGTTGCGGGACGGCATCTTCGACTGCGTCGTTGTCGGCCAGGCCTTTCACTGGTTCGACCACGAGCGGGCACTGAGTGAGATGGCCAGGGTGCTGCGGCCCGGCGGGACGTTGTCCCTGCTGTGGAATCACGACGACGAGACCGATCCGCTGGTCAGGGACGTCGAGGCGGAACTGAACCGGATCGGCCGACCGGACAGCGGTGCCAGCGGCCGTGGCAGAAGGGACGCGGGACCGTCGTCGGGCCACCCACCGCCGCCGTTCGGCGGCCATCCGGCCTTCACCGACCCGGTACTGATCATGATCAGGTGGGTGCGTCGCACCACCATCGAGGACCTGGTGGGCCTGCAGCAGACCTACTCGTACGTCATCGGCGCGGACCAGCAGGCCCGCGACGACCTGGCCGTTGCCATCCGCGGCCATGCGCGGCGGCGCAGCGGCACCGATGACGGCGAGCTGGCCATTCCGGTGATCTGCGAGGTCTGGCGGTCCACATGTCGCTGACCGGGGACGTCAACGACGGCGGGGACGCCGCCGGGGTCGCCCGCCACCGGCCGGTGCTGCCGGCGGCGGGCTGGCGAGCCGCGGCGGCTCGGCACGCCGAACGGGTGCTGACGCTGACCCAGGGGCACGCGGCCCGCGCGAGTGCTGGCCGGCACCATCCGGTCGAGGACTTCCTGTTCAGCTACTACTCGCTCCGACCTGGAGCGCTGCGCCGCTGGCATCCGGGCGCGGAGGTTTCGTTGGCCGACGCGCCGGAACGCGCCGGCTGGAGGTTCCACCGCGCCGTCGGCGGAGCGCCGGAATCGCCGACCGTGGCAGTGGATCTCGCGGCGTTCACCGCCGCGCGCGGCGCTCAGCTGGACTTCATCGTCCGGATGCTGTCGGCCACCTCCGCGGCGCCGGGCCAGTTCGGTTGTTTCGGGCTGCACGAGTGGGCCATGGTCTACCGGCAGGGTTCCGACGAGCGCAGGCATGTGGCATGGCCGCTGCGGCTCGGGCAGACCGGCACCGACGACGTGGTGCGCGAGCACCAGATCCGGTGCACCCACTACGACGCGTTCCGCTTCTTCACCCCCGACGCGCGGCCACGCAACACCGTGCAGCCGGACCTGGACTCCCGCCCGGCCATGGAACAGCCGGGTTGCCTGCACGCCGGAATGGACGTCTACAAGTGGGCGTACAAGTTGATCCCGGTGGTGCCCAGTGAATTGCTGCTGGACTGCTTCGAGCTGGCCAGGTCGATCCGCGAGTTGGACATGCGGGCATCGCCCTACGACCTGTCCGATCTCGGATACGCGCCGGTGGCCATCGAAACCGCCGACGGCAAGGCCGAATACGTTGCCGCGCAACGCCGGTTCGGACAGGCCGCACAGCAGCTGCGGGGGCGGCTGCTGGAGGTACTGCGGCGCGCGAGCTGACCCGACCCCGACCCCGACCCCGACCCCGACCAAGCAGACGATTCACTCCTGGTCCGGCGCCCGGCAGCAGTACTCCAGGTACAGCGCGCCGCCCATCATCACCACCGCCCCGACCAGGCCGATGATCCCGGTCACCCCGTCGGATTGGGCGGCGGGCAGCAGCGTCCAGGACGGCAGCACGTATACCAACAGCCCCACCCAGAGCCCGGCCAGTGCGGCACCGGCCAGCGAGGTGGCCTTGGCGGCCATCACCGCGCGGGCGGCGGTGAGCGGCGGCACCGGCGTTCTGGTCCGCGCCGGGCCGCGGGGATGCTCCTGCGGACGGATGCGGCTGCGCAGCCCACGGCCGGCGATCGCCTCGCCGATCCCGAGGATCGCCGCGGCCACCCCGGCGAACCGCGGCAGCGGCGGCATCCGCTGATAATTCAGCCGCACCAAGGCATATCCGACGACGGCGGCCACCAGCCCGACCGCGAGCAGATCCTGGGCACGGGTGATGCCCATCCGTTGCCGCGGGTCAACGGACATGGCCGGCCCTGGTGATCCCGCTGACGTCCATGGCCGCGACCAGGTCGGCGATCGGCCCGGCACCCGGCAGGTCCGCGGTCGGATCGATCTCGGCCCACGGCACCAGAACGAAGGCCCGCTCCGCCGCCCGCGGGTGCGGCAACGTCAGCGCGGGATCGGCGCTGACGACCGGTTTGCGGTGCACCTCGACGGTGACGACGTCGGCGTCCAGCGTCCGCGGACCCCAGCGCACCGAACGTTCCCGGCCCGCGGCCTGCTCCAGCTCCTGGCACCGGGTCAGCCAGCCCTTGGCATCGACCGTGTCGTCCTCGACGATGACCGCGATGTTGTAGAAGTCGTCCTGTGGGATGGGGCCCCAGGGCGGCGTGCGGTAGATCCGGGAGACGGCCCTGACGGACTTGCCGAGGGTTGCGACGGCCTTCTGCAGGTGCGCTCGCCGGTCGCCCACGTTCGACCCCAGGGACAGCACCGCGCGGCTCACCTGGCCGCTCCGCGACTCTGATCCGGGGAGCTCTGGGCGGCCTGCCCGGACTTCACCGAGCGGCGGATCGTCACGCTCACGTCGGCGAAGGCCAGCGGGATCGGCGCCGCCGGTTTGTGCACGGTGACCTCGGCGGCGTGCACCGGGTACCGTGCCATCACCGTGTCGGCGATCTCGCCGGCGACCGCCTCGATCAGGTCGCGCGGCGGCCCGGCGATGATGCCGGCGGCGAGCCCGGCGAGCTCCCCGTAGTGCACGGTTTCGGTCAGATCGTCGGCGGCCACGGCGCGGGTGAGGTCGAGCCAGATGGTGACGTCCACGACGAAGTCCTGGCCGTCGCGCTTCTCGTGCTCGAACACCCCGTGGTGTCCGAACACGGTCAGGCCGGTCAGCGTGATCCGGTCAGCCATGGGTCTCCGCCGCCGGCATCCCGTCCGCCGGGTTGGATTCGTCCGCGGTCCGGGCAGCGTCCGTCCGGTGGTCAGTCCAGCTCCGCCCGTCGGCCCGGAGCAACCGCCGCTGCGGGCCCCGCCCGCTGACCGCCGCGGCCACCTTGACGGCGTCCCGCGACGGTCCCGCCTCGTGCACCCGCACCCCCCAGACGCCGGCCGCGGCGGCTAGCGCCGAGATTGCCGTGGTCGCCGATTCCCGGCCATCGGCCGGACGCGGCCCGCGTTCGTCGGCCAGCAGGGCGCCGAGGAACCTCTTGCGGGAGGCCCCGATCAGCACCGGGAATCCCCAGCCGGAATCGCCGGTCGCCCCGGTGAGCCGGGGCAGCGCGTGCAGCAGCGCCCAGTTGTGGGCGGCGGTCTTGGCGAACCCGAGCCCCGGATCGAGCACCAGCAGCGACTCGTGCACACCGGCCGCGACGGCAGCCGCGACCCGGTCCAGCAGTTCGGCGCTGACCTCGGCCACCACGTCGTCATAGCGGGCCAACGCGTCCATGTCGGCGCTGTGCCCGCGCCAGTGCATCAGGATCCACGGCACGCCCGCGTCCGCGACCGCGGCGCCCATCTCCGGATCGGCCAACCCGCCGGACACGTCGTTCACGATCACCGCGCCGGCCCGCACCGCGGCGTCGGCCACCGTCGCCCGGGTGGTGTCGACGCTGCAGTGGATGCCAAGACTCGTCAAATCAGCAATGACCGGTACGACCCGCTCGACCTCGACATCCACCGGCACCCGCCCGGCGCCGGGCCGGGTCGATTCACCGCCGACATCGACGATGTCCACGCCGGCCGCGGCCAGCGCCCGGCCGCGCGCAATCGCGGTGGCGGGTTCGGAGAATCGGCCGCCGTCGGAAAACGAGTCGGGGGTGACGTTCAGGACGCCCATCACGACCGCGCGATCCATCACCGGACGGTCACCGTCCCGTGATCAGACTCATCGCCTCGGCGCGCGTCCGGTCCTGCGACTGGAAGATCCCGCGCACGGCGGACGTGGTCGTCACCGCACCGGGCTTGCGGATCCCGCGCATGGCCATGCACAGATGCTCGGCCTCGATGACCACGATCGCGCCGGCCGGTTGCAGCCGGCGGACCAGGGCGTCGGCGATCTGGGTGGTCAGCCGCTCCTGGACCTGCGGGCGCTTGGCGTATCCGTCGACCAGCCTGGCCAGCTTGGACAGCCCGGTCACCCGTCCGTTCGGACCCGGGATGTAGCCGACATGGGCCTTCCCGAAGAACGGCACCAGATGGTGCTCGCAGGTCGAGTACATGTCGATGTCCCGCATCAGGATCATCTCGTTGTGGTTCTCGTCGAACGACGTGTTCAGCACCGTGTCCGGGTCGGTGTGCAGCCCGGAGAACTGCTCGGCGAAGGCCCTGGCCACCCGGCCAGGGGTACCGACCAACCCGTCGCGGTCGGGATCCTCGCCGACCGCGAAGAGCAACTCCCGCACTGCCGCCTCGGCCCTGTCCGCGTCGAAGATCGGCGCCACCGGCGGAGGCATCGGCGCCATCGGCGGAGACACAGTGTCCAGTGCGGACAACCGGGAGCCGGCCGCGCCGTCACCCCCGTCGAGCGCGCCCGAGCCGTCCCGCCCGGTCACCTGCGGGGTCCGCTCGGCGGCGCCCAGGGGTCGACCGGATCATCGACTGACGAGCCGTCGGCGTGTCGACTGCGGCCGGTGTCGTGACCGTTTTCTTGCCCGTTGTCCTGCCCGTTGTCCTGCCGACCGTTCGGCGCCCCGCCGTTGCCCTCTGGGTGTGACGACGGATACGAGGGGTATGAGGGCGGCTGTCCCGGCTGTGACCCGCCGTTGCCGCCCTCACCCGGCGGAGGCTGCCAGCCGGGCATCGGCGCGAGCGGTCCGGGAAGGACACCGCCCGTCCAGTTCGGCGGTTGCTGCGGACCACCCCACGGCGGCGGCGGCGCGGCGGCGTTCGGATCGGCCGGATAGCCGGCGGGCGGCTGCCACGTCGAGTTCTGCCCGGACGTGCCGTTCCCGCCGTTCCCACCGTTGCCGGTGGTGTACCCGCTCTGCCCGGGAGGCCCGTTCAGTGCCCCGATCGGCACCGGATGGTCCTGCCGTTCGGCGGGCGGTTCCGGCGGTTCCGGCGGCGGCCACGGCTCGCCGCGCTCGATGGCCAGCTCTCCCGGGGTCTTGATCGGCGGCCGGTCCGACGGCAGCCGGGGACCGAACTCGTCGAAAGTGGTTATCCTGGGCCGCTTCTCGACCTCGGCGAAGATGACCTCGAGGTCGTTGCGGTCCAGCGTCTCCTTCTCCAGCAGGGCGGTGGCCAGGCTGTCCAGGATGTCGCGGTAGGTGTTCAGCACCGCCCAGGCCTCGGTGTGCGCGACCTCGATCAGCGCACGCACCTCGCCGTCGATCTCGCTGCCGACCTCGATCGAGTACTCCGGGCCGCTGCCATAGGTCCGGCCCAGGAACGGCTCGTCGTCGCCGTGGCCGTATTTGACGGCGCCGAGCTTGGCGGACATGCCGTACTCGGTCACCATCGCGCGGGCGATCTTGGTGGCCTGCGCGATGTCCGAGGACGCGCCCGTGGTGGGCTCGGCGAACACGAGTTCCTCGGCGGCGCGGCCGCCCATCGCCATCACCAGCCGGGCGATCATCTCCGACCGGGTCATCAGCGACTTGTCGTCCTCGGGCACGACCAGCGCGTGCCCACCGGTGCGGCCGCGGGGCAGGATCGTCACCTTGTAGACGGGCTCCAGCCCCGGCATCGCCCAGGCCGCCAGCGCGTGGCCACCCTCGTGGTACGCGGTGATCTTCTTCTCCTTCTCGGAGATCACCTTGCCCCGGCGGGCCGGCCCGCCGACCACCCGGTCGACGGACTCCTCCAGCGCGGCGTTGGTGATCACCGTGCCGAACTCGCGGGCGGTCAGCAGGGCCGCCTCGTTGATCACGTTGGCCAGGTCGGCGCCGGACATGCCGACGGTGCGCTTGGCCAGCGGCAGGAAGTCGACGTCGGGCGCGAACGGCTTGCCCTTGGAGTGCACGGCCAGGATGGCCTGCCGACCCTTGAGGTCGGGCTGCCCGACCGGGATCTGCCGGTCGAAGCGACCGGGCCGCAGCAGCGCGGGATCCAGGATGTCGGGCCGGTTGGTCGCGGCGATCAGGATGATGCCGCCCTTGGTCTCGAACCCGTCCATCTCGACCAGCAACTGGTTGAGGGTCTGCTCGCGTTCGTCGTGGCCGCCTCCCATGCCGGCCCCGCGGTGCCGGCCGACGGCGTCGATCTCGTCCACGAAGATGATGGCCGGCGCGTTCGCCTTGGCCTGTTCGAACAGGTCGCGCACCCGGCTGGCGCCGACACCGACGAACATCTCGACGAAGTCGGACCCGGAGATCGAGTAGAACGGCACGCCGGCCTCGCCGGCCACCGCCCGGGCGAGCAGCGTCTTGCCGGTGCCGGGCGGCCCGTAGAGCAGCACACCCTTGGGGATCTTGGCGCCCAGCGCCTGGTAGCGCGCCGGGTTGGCCAGGAAATCGCGGATCTCATCGAGTTCCTGGACGGCCTCATCGGCGCCGGCGACGTCGGTGAACTTCGTCTGCGGCATGTCCTTGGTCAGCAGTTTGGCCTTGGACTTGCCGAACGAGAGCACCTTGTTGCCGCCGCCTTGGGCGTTGTTCATCATCCACAGCAGGAACAGGATGATCAGACCGACCGGGATCAGGTAGATCAGCAGCGAGAACAGCGTGGACTCGCTGGTGACGGTGGTGTTGTAGCCGCCCGAGATGTTCGCCTTCTGGACGTCGGCGAAGATCTCCTGGGTCGCACCCGCCGGGTACTGGCTGTAGATCTGGGTGGCGCCGTCGATCGGCTGGGCCAGGGTCAGCCGGAGCCGTTGTTCCTTGTCGTCGATGGTGGCACTGGTGACCTTCCCGTCGGACAGCTGCGAGAGAGCGACCGAAGTCTGCTGCGGCACGTACCCGCGGGTCTCGTCGGCGAAGAAGGAATACGTCAGGTACAAGAGCAACACCACGGCAATCCACACCAGTGGTGAGCGGAGAAGGCGCTTTCGGTCCATGCGGCTTTCGGCCGCGCGAGCGGCCTCGACCCTCCCTGACGTTCTCGAGTGAGGCGGCCCGGCTTTCCGGTAGGTCGGGCGGGCAAGCCCGCCACATCCGGGCAGCGCAAGGCGCGACCAGTGGGTTCAGCGTACCGCGCAGGCCTTCGCCGAACCGTGGTGTTCGCCGACGGGGTAGCTGCTGGGTCGCTGCGCTGCACTACAAGCTGTACTACTCACGGGAACGCCGCCGATGCTTCCGGGGTTCCCCGGGCCGGCCGTCGTCACCCTTCAGCGGTACATGTGTTCACCCAGTAACCCGACAAACGGCAGGTCACGGTAACGCTCGCCGTAGTCCAGCCCGTACCCCACGACGAAATCGGTCGGAATGTCGAAACCGACATAGCGGACGTCAACATCGACCTTGATCGCCTCGGGTTTGCGCAACAGCGCGACGACGTCGACAGACGCCGGGCCGCGGGTGGCCAGGTTCCGCAGCAGCCAGGACAACGTGAGCCCGGAGTCGATGATGTCCTCGACGATCACCACCCGGCGGCCGGTGATGTCCCGGTCGAGGTCCTTGAGGATCCGCACTACGCCGGACGAGGAGGTTGCGGAACCGTAGGAGGTGACGGCCATGAACTCCAGTTCGGAGGGAATGGGCAGGGCCCGCGCGAAGTCGGTGACGAACATGACCGCACCCTTGAGCACGCAGATCAGCAGCGGCGGGGTGTCCATGTCGTGGTCGGCGGCCACCGCCTTGGCCAGCACGGCGATCTTCGCCTTGAGGTCGTCCTCGCCGATCAGGATGGCGGCGAGCTCGCCATGATAGCCGTGGTCCGCGCCCGGGTCGGCGTCCCCTATGGGGATCGCATCGGCACTGGTGATGCGGGAAGTCAGGTTCGCCCGAGACTCCCCGCCGGGGGGTTTCGAGGCGGAGAGGTTCGCGACGCCGTTGCTGCCTGCTGTGCCGTCGCTGTACGCCCCGCCTGCTCCGCCCTGGGGCGCTGCTCCGGCCAGAGACGAGGGATCGCTACCAGTCACGGATTCTCCCCGGTCGGCTCGGGTATGGGATCCAGGCGCGGCGCCGGTCCGGCCGTCCGGAATCAGCCTGCCACCCGGACCGGGCGCCGCCGACGGCGGGGCCGACCGGAGACCGACCACCGGCGGCCGGACGCCGTTCACGTGGAACTGCCGTAGCGCGTTGCGCCGGGCAAATGCTCCGGCGCCACAGACGCCGGCTGCGCTGATCAACAACACCGGCCCGGCAGCCTGCGCTGATCAAACACCGGCCAGGCAGCCTGCGCTGATCAACAACACCGGCCAGGCAGCCTGCGCTGATCAACAACACCCGCAAACCGGACAAAGCACGCCCAACGCGTGCTTTTGATCAGCGCATGCTCGCCAACGAGTGAATTCAGCCGTCGACCGGGGATCCCAAGGGATGTGGGCCAGCACTTTCCGGACCAATGTGCCTGAGCCGCAAGCTATTCCCCGTCCGGACCACATCCAAACCACCGGGTACGCGGACCTGCGCCGGCCCCTGCGGATCGGTCAGCTGGGTGATCATCCGGGTCAGGTGGTCGAAGGTCAGCGGGCCCGCACCGCCGCGGGCCGCCCACCCCCGCAGCACCCTGCCGAGAACCGCGGCGGGCTGTCCGGACAGCGCCGCCACGTCCAGCGTCCGGTCGTGACGAACGGCCGAGTCCAGCGCAGCGGCGGCGATCTCGTCCAGCGCGTCCAGGTCGTCGCGCATCAGGCTCGCGGTCCTGGCCAGCGCGGCCCGTACACCGCCGCCGAGCACCTCTTCGAGCAGCGGCAGCACCTCGCGGCGCAACCGGACCCGGGTGAACGCGGGGTCGGCGTTGTGCGGGTCCTCCCACGGCTGCAGGCCGGCGACCCGGCAGGCACGCTCGGTGTCGGCCCTGGTGACCGTGAGCAATGGTCGGCCCCACGGCGGACGCCATGGCCGCATCCCGGCGATCGACCGAGGTCCCGAACCCCGGGCGAGCCCGAGCAGCACCGTCTCGGCCTGATCGTCCAGGGTGTGGGCGAGCAGCACGGCAGCTTGCAGACCAACTCGAGAGACGGAGACGGCGTGCGCCCGCAGTGCGGTGTACCGCGCCCGCCGGGCGGCGGCCTCCACACCGCCGGGCCCTTCGACGGTCACCGGCAGCACGGCGACCTCGGAGTATCCAAGGCGGGTCAGCAGCCGAGCGGTGTCAGCGGCCCGCTCGGCGGACCCGTTCTGCAAGCCGTGATCGACGGTGGCCGCGCGGACCGGGCGATCGCCGGCCACAGCCAGCACCGCGACGGCCAGGGCCAGCGAGTCCGCGCCGCCCGAGCACGCCACCACCACCGGTTGATCGGTGCTGACGTGCCCGGCCAGCCAGACCCGCACGGCCGCCATGACCGGAGGGCGATGTGGATCAGCGGACACGAACCCGCTCAGCCGAGCACCCGTCGGACCCACGCGGCTGGGTCCGTGATCTCCGGTCTGGTCGGCAGGGTCCCCGGCGAGGTCCAGACGGTGTTGAAGGCCGCCATCCCGACCTGGTCGACGACAGCGCCGACGAACGCTCCGCCCTTCACGTACTGGGCCAACTTCATGTCCATGCCCAGCAGCGAACGCAACAGGCGGTCGATCGGGCCCTTGGTCTTGCGGCGGCGTTCGGTGAAGGAGGCGCGGATCGCGCCGACGGTGGGCACCACCTCAGGACCGACCGCGTCCATCACGAAATCGGCGTGGCCCTCGAGTAAAGCCATAAAGGCCATCAGCTGGTCGAAGACGGCCCGCTGCTCCGGTGACTGGATGCCTTCGATCCAGCTCGGCCGGTCCTTGCCGCCAGCGGCCCCGTGCCCGGAAGCCGATGCGCGCCCGCGCACCGCGTCCACCGCCCTGCGCAGCATGTCCGCGGGATCAGTGTCGGCCTTGTCGGCGAAATCCGCCACCAACGACTGGAAATGGCCACGCATCCACGGCACCGCGCTGAACTGCAGGCGATGGGTGCTCTCGTGCAGGCACACCCAAAGGCGAAAATCGGTCGGGTCCACCCCGAGTTCGCGTTCGACCTTGACGATGTTCGGCGCGACCAGCAGCAGCCGTCCCGGGCGCTCCGGGTCACCGCCGATCGGGTCGTACTGGCCGAGCACCTTGCCGGACAGGAAGCCGAGGACGACCCCGACCTGAGAACCGGCGGCGCTGCGGGTCAGCCCACTACCCGAGCGGCTCATTCCGGTCGCCAGCTTCGAGGTCAGCGGTTCGGCCAGCACGGCCATGCCTTCTGCGGTCGCCTTCACCCAGCCCCGGCGGTCGACGATCTCGGCGTCATCGACCGGCAGGTCATGACCGAGGTCGGTGGTCTTGCGCACCGCGAGTTCGGCCCTGGCGCTGAACGCTCGCAGGTCGGCAACGACGTCGGCCGCCTGGTCGGGGGTGACGGTGGGTCCCGTCGGCGCAAGCCGCTGCCCGGCGCGCACGGCCGCTGCCCAGTCGATCGGTGCCTGCCCGGTCTGTCCACCCACGACAGCCACGGTAGAGCAACGCGGACGCGGTGCCCGTCATGACCCGATCAGACGCAGCCGCAACCACGCAGCCCAGCGGCCAGCGCGTCCAGCGCCGGTCTCGTCCCGGCGCCCACGCCGTTGGAGACGAAGGCGAACACCAGGATCCGACCATCGACGTCGGGCACGTAGCCGGTCAGCGCGTAGGTGACCTCCAGCGAGCCGGTCTTGGCCCGGACCCACCCGGCGCCGGCGCGGGAACCATCGTCCTGGAAGCGATCCGCGAGACTGCCGGAGACTCCGGCGATCGGCAACCCGGTCAGCAGGTTCTGCAACGCCGGCGGCTGCCCGGTGACCGCCAGCGACATGATCTGCGCCATCACCGCCGGGGGCACCCGGTCCTTCGTCGAGATCCCGGACCCGTCGGCCATCTCGATCCCGATGGTGTCGATCTTCAGGGCTTCCAGCGCCTCGAGGATGGCGGCCGTCGCGCCGTCGAAGCTGGGCGGTGCGCCGCGGGCGATCGCCACCTGCCGCGCCAGCGCCTCGGCCAGCACGTTGTCCGAATTCTCCAGGGCCTGCGCCAGCAGCACCGACATCGGTTGGGACGAGACCTGGGCAATCACGGTGCCACCTTCGGGCGCCGAACCCGGGACCATCGGCAGATCAGGTGTTCCGAGGAATCGGGCCAGAGCCTTGCCCGCGGTGTTCGTCGGGTCCCCGGTGCGGATCGAGTTCTCGTTGGCCGGGTCCTCCCGGTCGCCGTCGACCATCAACGGAGACATGCGGGTGATGTAGCCCTGGGCGCTCCCGGGCGTGCCGCGAATGTCGGCGGTCTGCCAACCGTTCGCAAGGTCCGAACCGGTCCAGTAATCGGTGTCCAGCACGATCCGCTTGACGTCGATGCCGCTGGCCTTCACCTGCGCCGCGAGGTCGGACATCAGCGGGGCGCCGTCGTAGGTCGTGGCCACGCCCTCGTTGCGTGCCGACAGCGTGACGTCGCCGCCGCCGACCAGCACGATGTCGCCCTCCTGGTCGCCCTGGACGATCTTGGTGGTGAACCGGTCGGTGGGGTCGACCGAGGTGAGCAGTGCGGCGCCGGTCAGGATCTTGGCCGTCGAGGCGGGGATCTGCGGCGCGCTGGCGTTCTGGTTGAACAGGGTGGCGCCGGTGGCCGGGTCGATGACGATCCCGGAGAACTGCGCGAGCCCCGGATTGGCCAGCTGACCGGCCAACTGGGCCTGCACACCGGCCGCGCTCGGCGCCTTGTCGGAGGCGGGCAGCGGCGCGATCTTCGCCGGCGGCGCAGTCACCGGCGGGTCGACGATCTCCGCCGAGGTCCCGCTCGATGCCTCGGTGTCCGTGGAGCCGCGCGACGCGATGAACACCGCGGCCCCCACAACGACAAGGGCGACCACCAGCACGCAGACGCCAATGATCACCCCCCGGCGAGACGCGCGTTTCGCGGCCACGACCATTCCTCCTGACGCTCACATTTCCCCGGCGATCGTTCAGCGGCGCCGGGTGACCGCCCGAGTGCGCCGGTCATCGCCCCACGACGAGCCCGGCAACTCCGACCAGACTAGGGTCTTCGAAGGCCCACGCCGGGCCTCCGACCCGTCGGCGCAGGGAGATGGTGCCCTGGTGCGGTGGTCCCGGCGCCGACCGGCCACCCGCTCGGCCGTGAGCGGCCGACTTGGCCCACGCAACCTGAAAGGTGGCACTGGTGGAATTCGACGTCACCATCGAGATCCCCAAAGGCAGTCGCAACAAGTACGAGGTGGACCATCATTCCGGCCGGATCCGGCTGGATCGCACGCTCTTCACGGCGACCCAGTATCCGGCGGATTACGGGTTCATCGACGACACCCTCGGCCAGGACGGCGACCCGCTGGACGCGCTGGTGCTGCTATCCGAACCGACGTTCCCGGGGTGCCTGGTGACCGCCCGGGCAATCGGCATGTTCCGGATGACGGACGAGGCCGGACCAGACGACAAGGTGCTGTGCGTGTCCGCACACGACCCGCGGCAGAACCACCTCAAGGACATCGACGACCTGCCGGTGTTCGAGCGCCTGGAGATCCAGCACTTCTTCGAGGTCTACAAGGACCTCGAGCCCGGAAAGAGCGTCGAGGGCGCCAACTGGGTCGGCCGCGCGGCCGCGGAGACGGAGAT
>DASQFG010000254.1:0-4574 GCA_035633315.1 Nakamurella sp.
CCCAACTGGGCCGCCGGCATCGCCGCGGGGATCAGCGCAGCGCAGCCTTCACGATGGGTGCGCTGCAGGCCAACCAGGCCAGCCAGGTCGACGGCACCGCCACGAGGGCCAGCGCGATGCCGCCAGCGGAATGGGTCATCACAGGTCCTTCCGAACGTGGATCTGCCCGCAGGATCCGCTCGTCGGGATCGCCCAGCTAGAGCCGAAAGTCCCGACGCAGGGTGACTTCTCGAGCACTTCGGCCCGCGGACACCGGCGTGCCTTGACCTATCAGGGACGTCGACCGCGCGCCGACGGGCCTCCGCGTTCGAGCCGGCGGAACGAACTCGCGGTGTACCGGGTGGCGCTGGCGTAGTAGTGCTGGGTGAGCCAGCGCACCGCGAGGTCGTAGTCCTGCGCGGCGGCGGGTGCCACGAAGAAATAGTCGTGGTTGACGATCATGTGCACCTTGCCGCCGATCGTCGACAGCCGGCGGGAGACCTCCGCACGGATCTCCTCGACGTCGTCGCGGGTCACCAGGGACATCCCCTCCATGTTCAGGAAGAACATGTTTCGCTCCTGGTCGTAACTGAATCGGGCTGCCATCGGGATCATGATCAGGTCGTCCCTGAGCCCCATCACTCCGGTGGCGAAGATCCGCGGATCCATCAGCTTCGGACTACTCCGGACGATGGGCTCGAACGCCAGGTGCCGGAGGACGTCCTGCTCCACATCGACGCCGGGGGCGACTTCGATCAGCTCCAGCCCGTCAGGGGTGAGGCGGAACACACACCGCTCCGTGATGTACAGCACGGGTTTTCCGGCGGCGGCGGCGTACTGGCCGCTGAACGTGCGCTGTTCGACCTCGTCCAGGAATTTGGCCGTGACCATGCCGTGCGAGATCACCAGGCGCCCGTCCGCCACCGTTACCCGGTTCGGCACCACGAAGCTGCCGACGAAGACGAGCCGCTGCGCGCTCTGGCTGATGTTGACGAAACCACCGCACCCGGGCATTCTGGACCCGAATCTGCTGACATTGACATTGCCGAGACGATCCGCCTGGGCCATTCCCAGGAATGCGAGGTCAAGGCCGCCACCGTCGTAGAAGTCGAATTGCGAGGGTTGGTCCAGGATCGCATGGGCGTTCACCGCCGCGCCGAAATCCAGCCCACCGACGGGCATCCCGCCCATCGCACCGGGTTCGGCGGTCAGCGTGACGTAGTCCAGGATGTCCTCTTCTGCGGCCACGTTGGCCACACCCTCTGGCATACCGATACCCAGATTCACCACAGCGTTCGGACGCAATTCCATCGCCGCCCGGCGCGCGATCACCTTCCGTTCGGTCAACGGCAGCGGCGGGATGGTGTTGCGAACCCGGCGCAATTCCCCGCTCAGCGACGGAGAATACGGGGTCCCCATTGTCTGCCAGTGGTGTTCCGGCTGGGACAGGACGATGCAGTCGACCAGCACGCCGGGGATCTTCACGTCCCGGGAACTGAGGCTGCCGCTGTCGGAAACCCTCTCCACCTGCACGATCACCGAACCGCCCGCGTTGTGCACGGCGGTGGCGACTGCCAGTGCTTCCAGCGTGAGCGCCTCGCGCTCCATGGTGATGTTGCCTTCCGGATCGGCCGTGGTGCCGCGCAGGAAGGCCACGTCGAGGGGGAGTGCGTGGTAGAAAAGGAATTCCTCGCCGCCCAGGGCGATCACCTCGACGAGGTCGTCGGTGGTGCTCTGGTTGACCTTGCCGCCGCCCCGCCGTGGGTCCACGAAGGTACCGAGACCGACTCGGGTGAGTAGTCCGGGCTTGCCGGCCGCGGTGTCCCGTAAGAGCTGCGAGATGGTGCCCTGCGGCAGGTTGTGCGCCTGGATCTTGTTGTCCGCGGCCAACTTTCCCAGCGCGGGGGATACTCCCCAGAAGCCGCCGACAGCCGCCTTCAGCAAGCCGTCGTGGCACAACCGGTCGAGCCCGCGGCCTTCCCGGTTTCCGACGGCGACGGTGAACACCAGGGTGAGGTCGCGCGGGGACCCGGAATCCAGGAATCGTTGTTCCAGCGCGAGGGTCAATTCCTCGGCAAAACACTGACCGATGAATCCCTCGACCATCACGTGGTCACCGTCCCGGATCAGCCTGACGGCATCCGCGGCGCTGACGACCTTGTCCCGCACCCGCGCGCCGGGCGGTGGGTCTGGGGAGATGAGCATGAATTCCTCCTGTCCCCGAGCATAGGGTCGTCAGACGCCTCGTTCAACGCCCTGACGACCAAGCTCGACACCCAAAGCCGGTGGACCGTCGCACCCGCCGTCGGTTTCGCCCCCGAGGATTCACCCCTGGTGATCCGCATTGATTCGTCACCGTGCGTGTCTAGTCGCATACTGGTCGGGGATGGGGTAAGGCCACCGAACGGCTACCAATCGGTGCCGTCACCGGGCACCGGAACAGGCGAGTAATGCGAACGGGGGGCGGATGACCGAGACGGGATATCTGGTCGCCGGCCGATATCACATAGCGGACATCATCGCGGTGGGCGATATGTCCGAAGTTCATCGCGGCCGTGACCTGCGGCTGGGCCGCGATGTCGCGGTGAAGATATTGCGGGCCGATCTGACGGACGACCCGTCGCTGCAGGCGCGGTTCCGCCGGGAGGCGCAGAACGCCGCTTCACTGAACCATCCGGCGATCGTCGCGGTCTACGACACCGGCGTGAGCGACGGCGATGCCGGCCCTGTCCCGTTCATCGTGATGGAGTACGTCGACGGGAAAGTCCTGCGGGAGGTCCTTGACCAGGAGGGACCCCTGGCGCCGCAGCGAGCGGTGGAGATCATCGCGGACATCTGCTCGGCGTTGGACTTCTCCCACCGGCGCGGGATCGTGCATCGCGACATCAGGCCGGCGAACGTCATGCTGAACTCCGCCGGCGCCGTCAAGGTGATGGACTTCGGCGTCGCTCGATCCGTGGCCGAGGATGAATCGGGCATGACCGCGGTCGCTCGGATGCCGACGGTGACCGGGTCCGCTATCGGATCCGCCCACTACCTCTCACCCGAGCAGGCCAGGGGTGAATCCGTGGATGCGCGCTCCGACGTCTACGCGACCGGCTGCGTACTGTACGAACTGCTGACCGGGACCCCGCCGTTCACCGGCGATTCACCGGTGGCCATCGCCCGCCGGCACGTGCGGGAGGCACCGCGGCCGCCAAGTGAGGTGCGGCCCGAATTGCCCCCGGAAGTCGACGCCATCGTGCTGAAGGCGATGCACAAGGAGCCGTTCGACCGCTACCAGAGTGCCGCAGAGATGCGGGCCGACCTGAGGCGGGCGCTCGCAGGGCAGCAGGTGCAGGCCCTGCTGCCGGATCCAATGACCGCCGAAGGACAGCGCACCGAGCTGATGCGAGCGGCTCCGCCGGTGTCGCGCGGCGGCGGGTCCCCGCCGTTGCTGGCTCCGCCGGTGCGGTCGGTGCCCGCACAGGAACCGGAACGGGACCGTACGGGCGGGTCGAGGCGAGTGGTGGGCTTCGTCGGCATCGCGGTGTTCTGCGTGGTACTGCTGGTCGGGGCGGTCTGGCTGACCCTCGGGGTCATCACCGCGCCGCCACCGCCGGCCATGGTCGCGATGCCGGACCTGTCCGGGATGTCCCTGGCGGAGGCCACCACCAAGATCCAGGACAGCCGGTTGACGCCGGGCACCGTCACGCCCGTCGACTCCACGGACGCCAACAAGGACAAGGTGGTAGGCCAGCGGCCGTCCAGCCAGACGCAGGTCGCGCAGGCGTCGGTGGTCAACCTGGAGATCGGCAAGGGCGTCAGCCTGGTCACCGTTCCGGATGTGCTGAACGCCAGTCGGGCGTCCGCCCAGCAGGCGCTGGCGGCGGTGCAGTTGCAGTACCAGGAGGTTCTGCAGCCGTCCTCCGATGCCGACAAGGGCAAGGCACTGTCCGAGGACCCACCCGCCGACACTCAGGTGCCGCCGAACAGCACGATCACCGTCAGCATCGGGACAGGACTGACCATCGTCACCGTGCCCGACCGTCTGGTGGGCGCGAGCCTGGACCAGGCCGCCGCAAGCCTGGCAGCTGCGAACCTGACGGCCGTTCCGCAGGAGGCCGACGGGGTCGAACCGGCCAACCAGGTGATCGGCATCGACGTGCAACCGGGTCAGCAGGTTCCCGCCGGAAGCCCGGTCACCCTCAGGTACTCCAACAACGGCCTGATGGTGATGCCGAATCTGCTGGGCCAGTCCCGGGACCAGGCAGTGTCCACGCTGCAGGCCCAGGGCTGGGCGGGTGGCACGGGTAGCTTGGGTGTCACGGAACAACCGACATCCGCGCGCGGATCGATCGGCGCTGTGTTGTCGCAGAATCCACCGGCCGGCTCCCCGGCCAAGAAGACAGGTACCCCGGTCAGCGTCGCCGTCGGTGCCCGCCAGGTGACCGTGCCCGATGTCGTCGGCAAGACCCAGCAGCAGGCGGCGACCCTGCTCGCGCAGGCGGGCGCGACGAACGTGTCCTTCACCGATGCGGGGAAACCCCCGTCCGGGCGGCAGGCCGGTCGGGTGCAGGCGCAGTCGGTGAAGCCCGCCACGGCGATAGGACCCG
>DASQFG010000255.1:0-4781 GCA_035633315.1 Nakamurella sp.
CGCCGCCGCCGGATCGTTGATGTAGCGCCGCCAGGCCAGTCGATCGAGCACCCCGGCAATGTCGAAAAGGTACCAATTCCGGCCGGCCGTGCGGGCGGACTTGACGGCGGCCTCGATGTGCTCGTTGTACAGATCGATGGCGTAATCGACGGCGCGCGCCTCGGCGGCGGTGATGTGCGGGTCGTGCTGTGGGTCGAAGTCGGCATCGCTGATCCACGGCCGGGTGTAATAGTCGAAATACCGCGAGCCGGGCGCGCTCTTGGTCCCCACCCCCCTGGCCACCGGGATGATCGTGACGTGCGGGACGGTGCACAGGATGACGTTCCTGGCATTGATCTTCTCGACCTCCACGGCCACCAGGTCGAATTCCTTGCGGAAATGCGCGGGATCCCAGACCGTGTAACTCCGTTTGGTCGCGCTATCGGCATATCCGGGGTCCTGACTCCATTTCACCTGCAGGCTGACAACGCTGCCCAGCGCGTTGTTCGCACCGAGGAAGACCACCAGCGTCTCGATACCCTCCTGCTGAGTATTCGGATCCCGGTCGTCACCAAGGGACCTGGCCACATCGAACAGCGTCAGTTGCTTGACCTCTTCCGACCAGCCCGGGTAGACGCTCAGGGCGGCACGGTCGGCGGCGTTGTCGACCATCGGGACCAGGAGGTTGTTCGTGGGATTGGCGGCGGCGGTCGCGCAGATCGCGGCGGTCTTCTCCAGCGCGTCACGAAGATCCCAGCTGAACACGGCCAGCGCGTGGTTGTAGGCGCCGATATTCGGCGGCACCGCTCCCCGTCCGCGTTCCCAATACTCCTCGATGTCGTTCATGAGATTGCGCACCTTGAACACCGCGAAGGGCAATTCGAAGGGATTCGTGGTGGCCCCGAACCTGTCCTCGAGTTCGCGCAGCACGTATTCGATGTTGAACGGGAGTCCGCCGAATCCCGGGTAGCGCGGGTAGCGGAACTCGTTCAGCCATCCGAGTTCGTGCGCGACGATGGCTCCGTAGGACAGGTCGGTGTTGAAAACGGCGCCGCTCTGGAAACCGTGCGAGAGGGAATCGCCGATGACGACGAACCGGTTCCGTGGAGGCTGTGTCCCCTTCGGCCGGAGTCTGACCTTGACGCCGAGCGCCGGATCGGTGGCCGGCGCTCTGGTTTCCGCGCCGGCGCGCTGCTTCACCTCGTCCGGCGCGTTGTCCGGTACCTCTGTTGCTCTGACGTCGGCCATCGTGTGCCCCCAGGGCAGCGTTGCGGGACCCCGATCCGCAGGTCATATTCCCTGACCCCCGCCGCCCCCGCAACCGAAAAACTCCCCCTGACGGCGCGGATCAACTTCCCCGGCGCGGATAAAGCAGTTCACTCGCGTCACTTGATTCCCACAACCGCGATCTTGAGCCGCGCTGTGGAAGTTGATCCGCGCCGTTGGAGGGTGCGCGGGCCCGCCCCCGCCGACCGCACGGCGGCCCGCGACGGCCCGATTAGGCTGACCGTCATGGGCACCGCAGCCGTCAGCGCGACCTTCGACCCGACCCGCTGGCGCGAGGTCGAGGGTTTCGACTTCACCGACATCACCTATCACCGGCACGTCGGTCCGCGACCGGGTACGCCCGGGCCCGACGTGGACCTGCCCACCGTCCGGATCGCGTTCGACCGGCCCGAGGTGCGCAACGCGTTCCGACCGCACACGGTGGACGAGCTGTACCGCGCGCTGGACCATGCCCGGATGACCGGAAACGTCGGTTGCGTGCTGCTGACCGGCAACGGTCCCAGCGCCCGGGACGGCGGATGGGCATTCTGTTCCGGTGGCGATCAGCGGATCCGCGGCCGCAGCGGGTACCAGTACGCGGAGGGCGAAACCGCGGAGACGGTCGATCCGGCGCGCGCCGGTCGCCTGCACATCCTGGAAGTGCAGCGACTGATCCGGTTCATGCCCAAGATCGTCATCGCGGTCGTTCCCGGCTGGGCGGCCGGCGGCGGCCATTCCCTTCACGTGGTCTGCGATCTCACCCTGGCCAGTGCCGAACATGCCAGGTTCAAGCAGACCGACGCGGACGTCGGCTCCTTCGACGCCGGGTACGGATCTGCCTACCTGAGCCGGCTGGTCGGCCAGAAGTTTGCCCGCGAGATCTTCTTCCTGGGAAGGGAATACACCGCCGAGCAGATGCACGCAATGGGCGCGGTCAACCAGGTGGTCCCGCACGATCAACTGGAAACCGTTGCGCTGCAGTGGGCAGCGGAGATCAACGGGAAATCGCCGACCGCGCAACGGATGTTGAAGTACGCCTTCAACCTCGCCGACGACGGCATGGTGGGTCAGCAACTGTTCGCCGGCGAGGCGACCAGGCTGGCCTACGGCACCGACGAGGCGGTCGAGGGCCGGGATTCGTTCCTGCAGAAGCGCCCCGCGGACTTCTCCCCCTATCCGTGGGCCTACTGAGCTCGCCCGAGCACAGGAAACTCCGTCGTGGCAAGAACTGTCGAAGCGTTCCCGGTGCCCACCGGTGAGCGCATCCTGGACCTGCTCCCCCGGCTGCGCTGGGCGCTGGGCGGCAACGGCCCGGCCCTGCTCCCCGTCCCTGCCCACGACTCCACCGAAACAGTAAGGTTGACAACATCTCTCGCTGCGGGGGCGGCGCTGGCCGGGGTGGAGGACGACCAGCACGACCCGACGGTGCTGGTGATCGCCACGTCCGGTTCCACCGGCGTGCCCAAGGGAGCGCTGCTGCCCGCTTCGGCGTTGGCCGCGTCGATCGACGGCACCCGGCGCCGGCTCTCTGCCCTGCCGCCGCTCGCCGGGACCGCGTCATACCCGCCACCGGGCAGCGAGAATGATCCGGGCAGTTGGCTTCTCGCGTTGCCCGCGTATCACATCGCCGGCATGCAGGTACTGCTGCGCTCGATCGCCGCCGGAGCAGAGCCGGTCATCCTGGACACCGCGCCGCCGTTCACCGCCGAGCTGTTCACCGCGGCCGTGCACCGCATGCCCGCCGGCAGGAGGTTCACCTCACTGGTACCGACCCAGCTGCACCGGGTGCTGGCGGATCCGGAGGCGACGACCGCCCTCACCACCTTCACCGCCGTCCTGGTCGGCGGCGCCGCCACCCCCCTCGCCCTCATCGACGACGCCGAACAGGCCGGCGCGAGGGTCGTCACCACCTACGGGATGAGCGAAACCTGCGGCGGTTGCGTGTATGACGGGGTGCCGCTGGACGGGGTGAGCGTGAGCATCGATCCCGAACGGGACCGGAACGAATCCCGTTCCAGCCGCGGCCGCCAGGCCGTGCCACGGACCGTCGGAAGGGTCGGCATCACCGGACCGGTGGTGGCCCGCGGCTATCGCGACATGCCGCGACATCCCGCGTTCGCCCGAGACCCGCGCACCGGCGTCCGTACCTTCCTCACCGAGGATCTCGCGCTGACCGCGGCCGGGCCGATCCGCATCGTCGGCCGCGCGGACGATGTGATCGTCACCGGCGGGATCAAGATCGACCCGGCCGTGGTGGAGTCGGTGCTGAGCAGGGTCACCGGGGTGGCCGACGTCGTGGTCACCGGGGTGCCGGATCGGGAGTGGGGGGCGGTGGTGGTCGCGGTCGTCCAGGCGCGACCAGGGCTGCCGCCGGACCTGTCGTCGCTCCGCCGGGCCGCCACCTACGCGCACGGACCCGCCGCCGCTCCCCGGCACCTGCTGCTCGTTACGCACATCCCGCAGCGCGCGTCCGGCAAGGCAGACCGGGCGGCCGTCCGGGAACTGGCTGTCCGCGAACTGTCCGGCAGTGACCAATCGCGCACGGCCCCGTCGCGCACCGACCCGTCGAGCACCGATCCCTCCGGAGATCACCATTCCACCAACGATTCCCGTGGCTGATCATGGCCGCACCCCGCCGATCACCGGGCTTCACCAGGGCGCAACTGGAGTCGTTCCGCGGCGCCCGGGTGGACGACCTGATCGCCGATCCGTTGCGGCTGCTGTTCGTCGGCATCAACCCCGGCCTGTGGACCGCGGCGGTGAACACCCATTTCGCGCGGCCGGGCAACCGGTTCTGGCCGGCGCTGCACCTGGCCGGGATCACCCCGCACGAGATCACCGCCGGCCGCGGGCTGAGCGACACCGACAGACGACGGCTGCTCGACGGCGGCATCGGGATCACCAACCTCGTCCCGTTGGCGACCGCACGGGCCGACGAGCTGACCCCCGCCCAGGTCAGGGCCGGGGTCGGGCCACTGACCGAGCTGGTCGGCCGGACGCGGCCGAGAGTGGTTGCGGTGCTGGGCATCACCGCCTACCGCGAGGCGTTCGGCGATCGTTCGGTGACGGTCGGGCGGCAGCAGCGACGGTTGGCAGGCGCCGAACTGTGGGTGCTGCCCAATCCCAGCGGGCTCAACGCCCACGAGAGCGGGCAGTCGCTGGCCGCCGCGTACCGGGACGCCGCGCAAGCCGCGCGTGTGCTGCCGGACTCCACCGGCCCGCTGTCCTGACCGCATCCAATCTCATCCTCGAGCGGTCAGCGCCTGGCCGGCGCCCGCAGCGGCAGCCGGACCCGGAAGACCGTCTCGCCGGGCTGCTGGTCGATGGTGATCTCCCCGCCGTGCCGCTCGGCGACGATCCGGCGGGCGATGTCCAACCCGAGACCGGTGCCCTTGCCGACACCCTTGGTGGTGAAGAACGGCTCGAACGCATGCGCCTGCACCTGGGGCGTCATTCCCGTTCCGCTGTCGCCGATCTCGACCACGACGCCGTCGTCGGCGACCCGGGTGGACACCCGTAGCCGGCCCGCTCCGTTC
>DASQFG010000256.1:0-4274 GCA_035633315.1 Nakamurella sp.
TGCTGATCCGGACGATGCGGTGACGGACATGTCGTGTCGGCTTCTTTCTCGGGTCTGGTTCGGGGTGCTACCGGCGTCAGCCGAAGATCTTGACCGGGTTGACGATGTCGGCCACCAGGGTGAGCGCCGTCAGCCCGATGAACAACAGTGCCACGACGTAGGCCACCGGCATCAGCTTGGCCACGTCGAACGGTCCGGGGTCGGCCTTGTGCCGGAATTTCGCCCAGCCCTTGCGGACCCATTCGATCATCGCGCCGAGGATGTGCCCACCGTCAAGCGGCAGCAGCGGCAGCATGTTCAGCAGGAACAGGGCCATGTTGAAGCCGGCGACCAGATTCAGGAACAGCACCAGCTTGTCCTTGCTGGTGGTGTCCGACTCCAGGATCTCCCCGCCGATCCGGCCGGCTCCGACGATGCCGACGGGGGTGTTGATGTCCCGCGGGGCGTCATCGACGATCGAGTTCCACAGGGCCGGGATCCGCGCGGGGATGGTGACGACGGCCTGCGCCGCGGCGCCGATGTAGTCGCCGGTCCGCCCGATGGCCGAGCCGAAACTCTGCGGGGTGTACGGGCTGGTGGGTGACACGCCCAGGAAGCCTGCGGGTTCGACGCCGGTCTGGTTGCCGTTGGCGTCGACGACCGGGCGCAGGTTCTCGACCAGGGCGACGTTGGTGGTGACCTGCGCACCGTTCCGGACGTAGGTCAACGCCACGGCGGTGTTCGGGGCGGCCCGGATCAAACCGGTCAGCTGCGCCCAGTCGGTCACCGGGGTGCCGTCGAAGGCGACCATCTCATCGCCGGGCTGCAGGCCGGCCTGCGCCGCCGGGGTGGGTGCGTCACCGGGCCGGCAGTCGGTTTGCTGTTGCTGGCCGGCGGCCGCGGCCGGGATGACGCAGGCGTTGACCTGGCTGATCGTGGTGCTGGGCGTGGGCACACCGATGCCGACCAGCAGGATCGCGAAGATGCCGACGGCAAGGATCAGGTTCATCACCGGACCGGCCATCATCACCACGATCCGCTTCGCCGGATGCAGCTGGTAGAACTGTCGGCCCTCGTCCTCGGGGCTGACCTGGGATCTGTCGCCGGCGCGGGTTTCCTCGACGATGTTGCGGAACATCCCGGTCACGCCCATGGCCGTGGTGGTGACCTTCTGCCGGCCGTCCTTGCCCGGGGGGACCATGCCGACCATCCGGATATAACCGCCGAGCGGTACCGCCTTGAAGCCGTACTCGGTCTCACCGACCTGCTTGGACCACAGCGTCTTGCCGAACCCGACCATGTACTGCGTGGTCCGGACGTTGTACAGCTTGGCGAAGCTCAAATGGCCCAGCTCGTGCCAGGCGATGGAGAACAGCAAAGCGAGCAGGAAGAGTACGAAACCGATCACGGTCCACATCAGCGCCGCGCCCCTACCTTCTCTGCTGCGGGATTCGCCGCAATGATCTCGCGGGCCCGGCTGCGAGCCCACTCTTCCGTGGCCCAGACGTCTTCGATGTCCCTGGGGTTGCTCCGGACGTGGTCGGCCTCCTCCAGGATGCGGGCCAGAACGTCCGAGATGCCTGTGAATTGCAGGTGGCCGGCACGGAACGCGTCAACCGCCTCCTCGTTGGCGGCGTTGAAGGCGGCCGGGACCGTCCCGCCGGCCCGGCCGGCGGCGAACGCCAGGCCCAGCGCCGGGAAGGCCTCGTTGTCGACCGGCTCGAACGTCCACTCGCTCACCCGGCCGAAGTCGCACGCCGTTGCGACGTGGTCGAGCCGGGAGGGCCAGGCCAGCGCCAGCGCGATCGGCAGCATCATGTCTGGCGGGCTGGCCTGGGCGATCGTTGCGCCGTCCACGAACGTCACCATCGAGTGGATCACCGACTGTGGGTGCACCACGACGTCGATCCGGTCGTACGGGACGCCGAACAGCAGGTGCGCCTCGATCACCTCCAGGCCTTTGTTCACCAGGGTGGCCGAGTTGATGGTGACGACCGGCCCCATCGCCCAGGTTGGATGCGCCAGCGCTTCGGCGGCGGTGACGTCCGCCATCTGCGCCGCGCTCCGGCCGCGGAACGGGCCGCCGGACGCGGTGACGACCAGCCGTGCGACCTCGGCGGGTGTACCACTGCGTAGGCACTGGGCAAGCGCGCTGTGCTCGGAATCGACCGGGACGATCTGGCCTGGCGCGGCCGCCGTCAGCACCAGCGAACCACCTGCGACCAGGGATTCCTTGTTCGCCAGGGCCAGGGTCCGGCCGGTCCTCAGGGTGGCCAGCGTCGGTTCCAGGCCGATCGACCCGGTGATCCCGTTGAGCACCAGGTCGGCCTCGGTGGACTCGACCAGTTCGGTAGCGGCGCGCGGCCCGGTCAGCACGGTGCGCGCCACTCGGTCCGGGAACCGGTTCTGGAACCGGTTCTGGAATCCGACGGACGGCTCGACGGACGAGGAGCTCATAGCGAGGGCTACCCGTGCCGAGGGGTACGCGGCGGTTTGGGCCGCCAACAGGTCGACCCGCGCGCCGCCGGCGGCCAACCCGACGACCTCGAACTCGTCGGGGTGCCGGGCGATCACGCTCAGCGCCTGGGTTCCGATCGACCCGGTGGATCCGAGGATGATCACGCGTCGGGGTCGGTCTGCCGACGGCACGGCTGTCGGAGCGGTCGCGGCGGCGGTCACGTAGCCCATTGTCCTCCCTTCGTGGTTCTCCTCCGGGTTCTTCGCCGGGCGCTCCTCCGGGAGCTCCGTTGCACTCCTCCGGCTTCCCGCTGAATTCTCGATCGGGGCTCTCGTCTGTTGCTCACCGACGCCGTCACAAGGCCGGGACATACTGGCCGGGTGCCTCCACGGAACACCATCAGCGCGCGATGGCTGACGGTGATCCTGGTGGTTGCCCTGCTCTGCTCCGCGGCCGTGGTGTACGGCCTGATCCAGATCACCGGCGGTAGCACAGCAGCCTCCGCACCCGGCTCCGCCGGGGCGAGTGCGTCAGCCAGCGCGAGGGTCTCCGAACGCCCGGTCAGCACCACGAACCCTGCCACGACCACTTCCGCTCGGCCGGACGCCTCGACAGGCGCCAGCGCGCCGGCCGGGTCAGGCGTCCGGGGCACCGAAACAGCAGTGGGGACAACCACTTCCGCGCCGGTGCTGCCCGGATCGTTGGTCCAGCTGCCGGCGGCCTGGACCGGGAAGGCGGACGTCACCGTCACCGTGCTGGGCCGGTGCGCCGCGACGGGCGGCACCTCTTCCTATTCGCTGACCGCGGACCTGGCGCTGCAGCGCCCGGTGGTCGGGTCGGCCGGGCCGGTGAACCGCGGTGGGATCGGGAGCGAAACGGGGACTGCACCAGGAATCGAACTCGGTGACGCGAACCCGTTGTCCATGACGCTCGGCATCAGCCCGGCGGGGATCCCTGGGCTGACGGTGTATTCGGCGTCGGTGGGCGCCGACGGGTCGGTGCGCCGCACCTGGTGGCTCACGACCGGAACCGGGCCGGAGGGCAACACGGTGATCAGCGGCGTGCTCATCGCCGACCAGCCGATCGACGGCGCGTTGCCGCCGAACCTTCTCAGCGACGGGGAAACCGACCTGCAGCCGTGCGAGGCCGGACGGACCGTCGGTGTGCCGCGCACACTGGCGGCCGGATCGCGGATCACCGGGTGGGTCAGCGCGACGCGCGCGGAGTTGGAACTGACCGGCACCACCACCGACGGGGAGCGCGCGGTGACGGCGCGGGTGGTCGCCACCCGGTTGCCCTGACTTCATGACAAGATGACAGCCAAGATCAGCAGTCCCAGCACAGTCCCCGGGAGGGCACGTGGCCGGCACGTCACTCGAACAGCACTCGGCGTCCGGAGACGACCAGGGCCACGGTGGCGCGCTGGAACGCCCCCAGGTCGGACCGGTGGTGTCGTACAACCCGGACGCGCCGAGCGAGGAGTGGGGTTGGCACGGGTCTTGGCGCGAATTCGCGCCGCGCGGCTCCCGGGCGCTGCTCTGGCTGGGCGTCGTGGGTCTGCTGCTGTTCCTGTTCGGCAATCACGAATCGATGGTCGAGGACTGGTGGCTGCTCGCCATCGCCGCGCTCATGGCGGCCTGGCTGATCTGGGGCGAGATCAAGATCCGCAAGGACCGCGCCCGCCGGCCCTGAATTCGCCTCCGGCTCGCCGCCCCCGCGGAGCCGGACCCGGTTGTCGGGGTCGTCTTGTAGCGTCCGGTCACGGGCGTGACGAGGGCGCCCCTGGCTGTGCCGAACGAGGGCTGAACGAGTGGGGGAATCAGTGTCCGAAAACGCC
>DASQFG010000257.1:0-4831 GCA_035633315.1 Nakamurella sp.
GTGCGCTGAGCCTGCCGGCGGCGGCTCGTGACCCCAGATGGCGACGACTGCAAAGCCGTTGCAAGCCCGGATCGGCACAGTCGGGTTCAACGCGGTTCGACGCGGTTCGACGAACCAACCGGCGAAAGGCCAGTGCTGATGGGGACTGTCGAAGTAGACGTGGTGGACCGTTTCCTGGCGGCGGTTCGGGCGGGTTCGATGAGTGGTGCCGACGACCTGTGGACGGAGCGGACCGTGCTGGACGCCACCGTGCCGAACTGGCGTTTCCGCTGCGTCGGCGGGCGTGCCGTGAGGGCCGAATACGCGACGTGGTTCGCCGATCCCGGCTGCTTCGAGTCGCTCCGCAGATGGCCGACAGCCCAGGGCGCGGTGGTGGAGTACACCTTGACGTGGAGCCGGCACGGCGTGCCGCACGCCGGTCATCACGTCCACCTGTTGACGATCGAACACGACCGGATCGTCACCGACACGGTGATGTGCGGTGGCCGCTGGCCGGCCTCCTTGCTGGCCGAGAGGGAGGAAGCGGGTGGATAGCGACGGCGGGACGGCCGAGGCGATCCGCCTGGCGTACAACAGCTCTGCCGCTGCCTGGGCGCTCGGGCCAGACGCCCTCTACGGTCGGCTGGCCGAGGTGCTGGTCACCGCCGTGCCGGTTCCGATGACTGGCGCCAGGATGCTCGACGTCGGTGCGGGCACCGGCGTCGCCGGCCGGGCCGCCCTCGCGGCCGGAGCGCGTCAGGTGGTTGCGGTCGACATCGCCGAGCGAATGCTGCGCGCCATCGGTCAGTCAGGGGGCCGTGTCCTGCCGGTCGTCGCCGACGCGACGCATTTGCCGTTCTCCGACCGGTCTTTCGAGATCGTCTGCGCTGCTTTCTGTCTCGGTCACCTTCCGGATCCTGTCGCGGCGCTGCGGGAGGCCCGTCGGGTCGGCCGGAGCATCGTGGCCAGTGCCTTCGCGGCGGGCTGGACCCACCCTGCGAAGGCGGTGGTCGATGGCGTGCTCGGCGAATTCGGTTACACCGCACCGGGTTGGCATGTCGAACTCAAGGACCACCTGGAGCCGCAGGTGGGTGACCCGCAGCGGCTGGCGCTCGCTGCCACCGCGGCCGGCTACCCGCGCGTGGAGGTGACGGTCGTGTCGGTGCCGAGCGGCCTGACCACCCCGGCCGACCTCGTCCGGTGGCGGCTGGGGATGGCCCACCTGGCTCCGTTTGTGCAGAGCCTGGATCCGGTGGACCGCGAGCGGGCGAGGGTGGCCGCGGAGGCCGCACTGGCCGGCGCGCCACCCCTGATGGTGCCTATGGTCGTGCTGGCCGCGAGCTGATCATCTTTCGCCAGCGCTCGAGACGCCGATCGGCGTCGCTGTGCAGTTCCGCTGCCCGCGGGCCGATCTCCGGGGCGAGCAGCGCGACCCGGTCCACGGCCCGATCGAGCAGGTGGCTGCTACCGAGGTCGGCGGCGGTTTCCCCGGTCCACCACCACGACTCGATGCCGACACTGGAATCGAGCAGGTCGAGCGCCGATGCGACCCCGGCGGGATCGACCGGCAGCCCCTGGAGGGCCCGCCCCCGGTCGGCGAGCAGTCGCGCGACCGCCGCATAGCGCGGCACCCGCATCCCGGTGGCATCGGCGTCCAGCGCCTCGGCGATGACGGTGGCCTGTTCGGGCGATCCGGTGTCCAGCGCCAGCCGTCCCTGCAGCAAACGGAGTTTGAACTCCAGGCGCCAGCCGAACACCAGATCGCCCTGGAGCGCGGCGGCCGCTTCGCCGAGCAGGGCGGCGGTCCCGTCCGGGTCGCCGGCCACGAGCCGCGCTTCGGCGAGGTCCTCCAACGCCGCGATCCTGACCTCCGGGATCCCGCCGTGGGAGGCGGCGTCCAGTGCTTCCAGATGGTGATCGACGCCCTGCTCGATCGCTCCGGTGCTGCGCAGCACCCAACCGGCGAAGTTCACCCCGCGGCCGCCGAAGCGTGGCACCTGCCGGCGTTCGACCTCGGCCGTGTACTGCTCGAAGGCCGAGAGTGCCGATTGGGGGCGCCCGGCCAGCGCGTGCGCGTGCCCGGTGAACAGCAACGCATGCAGCAACGCGGAGGTGTGCTCGACCCCGGTGTGCCTGATGACCGGACGGAGCAGGCGCAGGGCCTCGGCCACCCGGCTCTGATGGGCACGCAGGACGCCGAGCCAGGCGGACGCGACGATCCGGTCGGCACCTGTCGCCAGTTCGATCGCGGCGTTCAACTGCTGTTCGGCCGACTCGAGATCGCCTGCGGCGTGGTAGGTCCGGCCACCCACGGTGAGGCAGCGGGCCCGGACCGCCGGATCGTCGGCGGCAAGCTCGCCGTCCTGGGCGTACTGCAATGCCTGGTCGAACCGGCGATCGAAATAGGACGCCCAGGCGCCCACCTCGAGCGCGGCCGCACCGGAACACCGCGCCACATCCTCGTACGCCCCGGCATAGTGACCGCGCCGGGTACGCACCCGGGCCCGGTCCAGCCAGCCCTCGGCGTCGGGATGCAGGCGGAGCGCGTCATCGAGCAGACCCTCGGCCGTCGCGTGGTCGAACAATTCCGCGGCTCGCACCGCTGCGGCCCGCAGCGCACGCGCCGCCAACTCCAGATCGCCACCGAGCTGGGCATGGTGGGCCACCTCGATAGGGTCCGCCTCGATACGGTCGCTCAGGAAGCGGGCCGCTTCGCGGTGCAGCAGCGCCGAACGGCCGGCTGTCGCGCTGGCCGCCAGCGCGGCGCGGATCAAGTCGTGACGAAACGCGAAGACCCCGTCGCTCTCGATCAGCAGCCGCCGGGCGGCGCCCAGTTCGACGTCGTCCAGCAATTCGATCACCGGCCGGTGCAGCACCCCGGCGAGCAGATCCAGGTCGATCCGCGATCCGCCGATCACCGCCGCGCCGCGCAAGGTGGCCGATGCCGGTCCGAGTTCGTCGCACCGGGCGGACACCGATTCCACCAGGGACGCAGGGAGTTCCACCGCATCCGAGGCCGCCAGCTCGGACAGCAACAGTGGGTGACCGTGCGATCGCCCGAACAACTGGTCCAGCCGGGAGCTACCCACCAGCGTCCGAACGGCGTCGCGGTCCAACGGTCCGACGTCGATGGTGGTGCCGGCCGGCAGCAGGGCGCCCTCGCCGGACCGCACGGCCGTCACGATTGCCAGTGGTACAGGCCGGCGCAGCACGAAGCGCAGCCACTCGGCGAGCGTCTGGCCGGCCTGATGGGCATCGTCGAGCACCAGCACCACAGGCGCGCCCAGGCCGATCCGCTGCAACGCGCCGACCAGGGCCGAAAACAGCATCGACGGGCCGATCACCCCTTCAGCGAGCATGTCCATCGAACCGGCCGGCGAGGTCGGTCCCAGCAAGCGCCCCAGCAGCTGGTCATCTGGTCCCAGCACCTCCGCCGTGCGGACCGGCCCTGCCCTACGCAGGTGGTCGACGATCGCGGCGATCAACGCGTCGAGCGGAGCCGATCGATCCAGTGTTCCGCAGGTGCCGAACAGCACCGCGTCGCCCCGGGCCGCCCGGGCCGCCGCCCAGGCCCGGAGCAGCGACGTCTTGCCGATACCGGCCTCACCTTCCACGATCACGAGCTGAACCCGGCCGTCGTGCGAGCGTGCCGCGGCCGCGTCGAGGCGGTCGCGTTCGCCGTCCCGCCCGACGAGGGTCCAGCCGGCCACCTCCGGCACCGGACCGGCGAGCTCACCCCGCAGGATCGCGGCGTGCAGGGATGCCGTCGCCGGCGACGGGTCGGCACCGAGTTCCTCGGCCAGCCGTTGCCGCACCCGCGCATAGGCGGCCAGCGCCGCGCCGACCCGGCCGCCGGCCACGTTGACCCGCATCAGCAGCCGCAGCGAATCCTCGTCGTAGGGATCGCGTTCCACCGCCGCGGCCGCCAAATCGCTTGCCTGCAACCAATTCCCGGCCGCTGCCAGAGCGGAGGCCGCTACCCGCCTGGAACTGATCACCAGCCGCTCGAGCCCGGCCAGCTCCGCCTCCGCCCAGTCGCCCAGATCGCCGTCGGACCGCACCTCGCCGCGGATCAACGACAGCGCCGCCGAGGCCGCCGTCGCAGCACCACGGGCGTTGCCGTCCGCGAGCCGCCGCTGCACCTCGGCGCTCAGCGCGGTCAGTTCGTCGGCGTCCAGCCAGTCGTAGTGCAGCCGGTACCCGTTGTCGCCGTGCTCCAGCCGCTCGCGGCCGAGCACCGCCCGCAACCGGCTCACCAGCACCGACAGCTGATCGGCCGGTTTGGACGGCGGCCGCTCGCCCCACAGCGCGTCGATGATCGCGTGACCGGGGACGAACCCGCCACGGCCCAGCGTCAGCAGTCGCAGCACGGTCCGCGCCTTGCGGCTGCCCAGCGCGGCGGGCTCCAGCCCGTCAACGCTGAACTCGCCGAGAACGCGCACCGACAAGGACCGCACACCAACGATCCAACGCGGGGCGGCGGATCGCCGCCAGCCGGGCTGTTTGCACACGGCTGCAAGGACCCTGCAAAGGTCCGCGCCGACCATTGCCACCAGCAAGATCAGTGCCCGCGCGATTCCAGCGAGAGAAGGAGCACCGCCGTGACCGAGAAGGCAGAGCAGAAGAGCTTCCACACCCCGGACGAGACGCGCAGCTTCGATTTCGGAGAGGTCGACCTGGTCGGCATCGGCGGCAGCGAGATCGGCCGGCTCACCCTGCAGCCGGGCTGGCGGTGGTCCTCTCACGTCAAACCGTTGGCCGGCACCGAGCTGTGCGAGGCACCCCATTTCCAGTACCACGTTCAGGGCACGTTGCACATCCAGATGGCCGACGGCACCGAATTCGACGCCCG
>DASQFG010000258.1:0-9914 GCA_035633315.1 Nakamurella sp.
GAGCACCCGACCGGCGCGTCCCCCCCGACCGGCGGGTTCACGGTGAGCACCCAACGCTATGTCGCGGCGATCGACCAGGGCACCACCTCGACCCGGTGCATGGTCTTCGACCGGCAGGGCCGGATGGTGTCGATCGCCCAACGCGAGCACCGCCGGTATTTCCCGCGGCCGGGTTGGGTGGAGCACGACGCGGCCGAGATCTGGTCCATCGTCAAGAGGATCCTGCCGCAGGCCCTTTCCGAGGCCGGCATCGGTGCGGACCAGATCGTCGCGCTGGGCGTCACCAACCAGCGCGAGACCACGGTGGTCTGGGATCCGAGAACGGGTCATCCGGTGGCCAAGGCGATCGTCTGGCAGGACACCAGGACCGGCCCGCTGCTGGCCGGGATCGAGCGGGAGTTCGACGCCGAAGAGATCAGGATGCGGACGGGATTGCCGCTGCACCACTACTTCTCGGCGCCGAAGCTGCGCTGGCTGCTGGATTCCGAGCCGGAGTTGCGCGGCCGAGCGGACCGTGGCGAGCTGCTGTTCGGCACCATGGACAGCTGGATCACCTGGAACCTGACCGGCGGCGCAGGGATCGACGGCCCTGCCGGAATACACGTCACCGATGTGACCAACGCGAGCCGCACCATGCTGATGAACCTGGAAACCCTGGACTGGGACGAGGAATTGCTGCGCGTTTTCGGGGTGCCGCGATCGATGCTGCCCCGGATCCATCCCAGCATGGACTCCTTCGGACGCACCCGAGATCCGTTGCCCGGCATACCGATCGGCGCGCTGATCGGTGATCAGCAGGCATCACTGATCGGGCAGACGGCCTTCGAGGCCGGCGAGGCGAAATGCACCTTCGGCACCGGGAGTTTCCTGCTGCTCAATACCGGGCGCGAGATCGTCCGTTCGCGGCACGGTTTGATCACCACGGTGGCGCACAAGGTCGCCGGCAGTCCGGCGGTGTACGCGCTGGAGGGGTCGATCGCGGTGGCCGGCGGATTGGTGCAATGGGTCCGCGACAGTCTCGGGTTGATCCGGACTCCGGCGGAGATCGAGACCCTGGCGGCCGGCGTCCCGGACAACGGCGGATGCTATGTGGTGCCGGCATTCTCGGGGTTGTTCGCGCCGTACTGGAGCAGCGGCGCACAGGGCATCATGGTCGGCCTGACGTCCTACGTCACCAAGGAGCACATCGCGCGAGCGGTGCTGGAGGCCAGCGCCTGGCAGACGCGGGACGTGGTGGACGCGATGAATGCCGACGCCGGCGTGCCGGCGTTGACGCTCGCGGTGGACGGCGGGATGACCGCGGACAACCTCCTGATGCAAATGGTCGCCGACGTGCTTGACATCCCGGTGGTGCGGCCGATGATGGCCGAGACGGTCGCCCTGGGTGCCGGGTACGCGGCCGGGCTGGCCGTGGGCTATTGGTCGGACCCGCAGGTTCTCCGCCGGCACTGGCAGCGCGCCGGGGAGTGGCGCCCGAAGATCGATCCGGCCCGCCGGGACAGGGAGCTGTCGGAGTGGCGGGCCGCCGTCTCGCTGGCGCTGACCTGGGGGAAACGCGGCACCACCTAGCCGCGCCGGGAACATCAAGTCCAGGAAAGTCAAGAGCAGTGCCGTCGGGAGGAATCGAACCTCCCGCATCGCCCAAGCTCGACTGCCGCGTGCGCAGCGCGCCCGCCGTCTGTCGGTGACCTATCGCCACCAGCGCATCCAGGGCCGGCCATGTAGTGCAGCAAACTCCGCTGCGAAGTTATTCCCGCTAACGGGCAGTGTTATCCCGGTGCTATTCGGGTAACGGGTGATAGGCGCCCGTCTGGGTGACCTTGGCGATGGCCCGCATCTTGTTCACCGCGTCCAGCGCGGCCACCTTGTACGACTCGGCCAGCGTCGGGTAGTTGAACACCGCGTCCACCAGGTAGTCCACCGTGCCGCCGCAGCCCATCACGGTCTGACCGATGTGCACCAACTCGGTCGCGTTCGTGCCGAACACGTGCACACCCAGCAGTTCCCGCGATTCGGCGTGCACCAGCATCTTCAGCATCCCGTACGAGTCACCCAGGATCGCCCCGCGGGCCAGCTCCCGGTACCTCGACACCCCCACCTCGAACGGGACGTTGTCCCTGGTCAACTGCTCCTCGGTACGACCCACGAAGCTGATCTCCGGGATGCAGTAGATCCCGATGGGCTGCAGGTCGCCCAGCTTGTTGCCGACCGGTTCGCCGAACGCGTGGTAGGTCGCGCGGCGGCCCTGTTCCATCGCCGTCGCGGCCAGCGCCGGGAACCCGATCACGTCACCGACGGCGTAGATGTGTTCGACCTCGGTCTGGAAGTGTTCGTTGACCTCGACCCGGCCGCGGTTGCTGGCCGAGATGCCGGCGGCGGCGACGTTGAGCTGATCGGTGACGCCCTGCCGGCCGGCGGAGTACAGCACGGTGTCGGCGGGGATCTTCTTGCCAGATTCCAGGATGGTCAGCGTCCCGGCGGGGTGTTTCTGCACCTCGCGGACCGATTCGGAGTACCGGAAGGTGACCGCCAGGTCGCGCAGCTGGTACTGCAGCGCCTCGACGATCTCCTTGTCGCAGAAGTCAAGCATGGTCGGCCGCTTCTCCACCACGGTGACCTTGGTGCCCAGCGCGGCGAACATCGAGGCGTACTCGATGCCGATGACGCCCGCGCCGACGACCACCATCGAGGACGGCACCTTGTCCAGCCCGAGGATCTGGTCGGAGTCGACGATGGTCGCACCGTCGAAGTCCACGGTGTCCGGCCTGGCCGGCCGGGTGCCCACCGCGATCACGATCTTCTCGGCGGCGAGTTCCTGGTGGTGACCGGTGTGATCGACGGCCACGACGGTGTGCGGGTCGACGAACCGTGCGGTGCCGACCACCAACGTCACGTGGTTGCGGGCCAGCTGGTTGCGGATGACGTCGATCTCGCGGGCGATCACGTGCGCGGTCCGCGCCGAAAGATCCGAGAACGTGATCTCGTCCTTCACCCGGTAGGACTGGCCGTACAGCTCACGCTGGTTCATCCCGGTGAGGTACAGCACCGCCTCACGCAGGGTCTTGGACGGGATGGTCCCGGTGTTGATGCAGACGCCGCCGACCATGTCGTACCGCTCCACGATCGCTGCCCGGTGGCCGAGCTTGGCCGCCGCGATGGCCGCCTTCTGACCGGCCGGACCGGAGCCGATCACGATGATGTCGTACGTGTCCATGGCGGGTCGCTCCCAGGGGGACGGCTCATGCGTGACGGCGGGGTGTGGATCTGGGGGTATCAGAGCGTATCGATGTGTCGCGGAAGTGACCGGGGGTAGCCCAACGGGGGTCGAACAGATGGTGCCGTCTTCCCGATCATCCTCGCTCATCGCGGTATGGCCGACCAGCGCCGTGCCACAGGTGCTGCATCACAAGTACAGCCCCGTCCCGCCGCCGGCGCGTTGGCTGGCCACCGCCTGCAGGTCACGCTCACGCAGCACCAGGTAGGTCTCGCCGCCCACCTCGACCTCGTACTGGTCCTCGGGGCTGAACAGCACCCGCTCGCCGGCCTTCACCGACCGGACATGCTGGCCGACCCCGGCGACCTCGCCCCACACCAGCCGCTTGGCCATCTCGGCGGTGGCGGGGATGAGGATGCCGCCGCGCGACGTGCGCTCGCCCGGGCCGCCGGACATCTTGATCAAGATCCGGTCGTGCAGCATCTGGATGGCCAGCGAAGCATCGGGCATCGGCCGAGCCTAGCTGGCCGAAATCGCCGTCACGGACGTCAACAGCTCCCGCAGCGGCAGGTCACGGCGCATGTCCCACGCAGAAGATGCGCCGGAACGGGAACAGGGTGCCCTCCGCCCGCCGGGGGTAGGCCCGCCGTAGCAGGGCGGCGTACTCGGCCTCGAACTCCGCTGCTGCGGCCGGCTGCAGCGCGCCCAGCACGGGCCGCAGCCCGGTGCCGCGCACCCAGTCCAGCACCGGGTCCTCGCCCGGCAGCACATGCACGTACGTGGATTCCCAGGCGTCCGCGGACCACCCGCAGTCCAGCAGCAGCCGGGCGTAGCCGGGGGCGTCGTCCACCGCATCGTCGTGACGGAGCACACCGGCGAGTGAATCGCGCCAGCAGGGGGACTCGACGAGCTCGCGCATCAGCCGATGGGACGGTGAGCCGAAGTTCCCCGGCACCTGGAAGCCGAGCCAGGCGCCCGAGTGCAGCGCGGCGGTCCACTGCCGGATCAGCTGACGGTGCCCGGGCACCCATTGCAGCACGGCGTTGCTGATGACCACGTCAGTCCCGGGATCAGGACGCCACTGGCTGATGTCCCCGACCTCGTAGGACACTTCCGCACCGGTTCCGGCGGTGGCCGATGATTGCGCTACGGCGATCATCTCGGCAGAGGAATCCAGCCCGTGGATGCGGGCATCCGGCCATAGATCGTGCAGCCGGGCGGTCAGTGTGCCGGGGCCGCAGCCCAGGTCGACCACCGTCCGCGGCCGGTCGGCACCGACCCGGTCGATCAGTTCGAAGAATGGTCGGGCGCGCTCGTCGCCGTGGTGCAGGTACTGGGCGGGATCCCATCTCATCACCGGATTGTGCCGCCGGGTACCGGTCTGCGCCCAGAAAAAGGTGACCCCGAACGGCTGCCAGGTCGGGGGTCCGGCAGCTGTCCGGGGTCACTAAGCATATCGAGTTTTTCCTGGCGGCTGTTACACCAAAAGGGGGAATCTGGCTCAGGCTGACTCCGAGCCTTCGTCAGCGGCCGACCGGCGCGGTCAGCGCAGGTTGACGCCCTGGCGCTGGGCGATGGTCAGCAGCTCGTTGCGGATGCCGGGAGTGCCGGCGTGATCGATCGCGCGGTTCAGCGCGCGGCGGGTACGGGCAACCTCGTGATGCTGGTGCAGGACCTTCCTCAGGCTGATCATGGCTATCAAATCCTTCGTCGGTGCTGTTGGTTCGTCACTGTTTGTCACTGCTCGGATCGTTGGGTTCCCGATCCCGTACCGCAATTCTATCGCATCTGTGATCTTGCAGCAGAGGATTCTTCGGTGAACCCGGACACAGGCCGGACGATCTCCGGTGCTGACCCTCGCACGGAGCTCAGGCGTAGGCAGCAAAGGCGCCCGGTGTAAGGACGACCAACACAGCGGCCCCGTTGCGCGCCTGGACGGTGAGCGAGGCCACCACTCCAGCATTGCTTCCGGGCAGGGCGCCGAGCACGTCACCCGGGCCGTGCAGGTTCGCGTCGATGGTCACCCACGCCTGCTGCGGCCGTGCGGGATCGGTGTTGATGACGCAGATCACTTCCCGGTCGGCCAGGATTCGCGACCAGGCCACGATCCCCCGGACCGGCCCACCGAACCCGGTGGGCAGCCCGAAGGTCACCCCGTCGCCGGAGGTCTCCCGGAGATATTGGCGACCGCGGCGCAGCGCCGGCTCCCGGCGGCGCAGGTCCAGCACGTCCGCCAGCAGCTGGAACCCCGCCGCGGTCTCGTCGAACACATGCCGGTCGCGGCTACGGAACGAGCCGAAGTTGCCGCCGAACGCGGCCTCCCGGATGTACCGGTCGGCGTGCTCGCCGCCGCCGCTGCCGTCGAGCAGCTGCTCGGTGCCGTAGTAGTAACAGGGGATGCCCAAGGTGGTCGCGTTCAGCGCCAGGATCGCCGGCAGTTGCTCCCGCGCGTCGGTCCTGGCACCGAACCTGGACTTGGTCGGGCCCTTCCACACCTGGTCGTGGTCGTCGAACGAGGTCACCACCGTGTTGCGCAACCAGGTGTGCGAGTCCTTGCCGATCAGTTCGGAGTTGCGGAACAGCGAGAAGTAGCCGGCCGGATCGCCGTCACCGGTTGCGGCCCGTTGCAGCTGCTCCTGGACGTCGGCGAGGCCCAGCGCGGCGTCCAGCCCGGTCAATTCCAGCGTGGTGATGGCGTCAGTACGCGATCCGGTGATCTCGCCGATCAGCAGGAACCGGTCCTTGCCGATCGACTGCGCGAACTCGTGGACGGCGGAGGCGAAGTGGCGGGTCGCGCCCCGGTCCATGTGCTTGACGGTGTCGACCCGGAATCCGTCGAGGTCGGCGAACGCGATCCACCAGCAGTAGGCGCGGGTCAGTGCCCGGAGCGCCGGCGAGGGCCGGTAGTCGTCCAGCGGGCCGAACCCGTGCGCAACGTCCTTGAGACCGACGAAGTCGCCTTGCAGGAATTCGGGCGAGTTGTCCCAGTTGGTGATCCGGCCCTTGCGCGTAAACGTCTGGGGCGGATGCAGTTCGGCCGGGAACACCGCCCCGTCCGGCCACAGCCCATCGGCAGCGGGCGGGGTGAACGGCGCCAGCCCACCGGTGGCGGACCGCCAGCCGGCCACCGGGTAGTCAGCGCCGTCCCAGCGCGGATCGACCGGGCTGATCGGGGAATCGGGGGTGGCCGGGTACCGCGCAGTGTTCGACAGGTCGTAGCCGAAGACGTCACCGGTGTGGTTCAGCACCACGTCCAGGACGACCCGCAGACCCGCGGCGTGCGCGTCCGTCACCAGTTGGCGCAGTTCGTCGTTGCTGCCGAAGGCCGGTTCGACCGACAGGAAATCCTGGGTCGCATAGCCGTGGTAGTTGCTCTGCTCACCCGCGGGCGGGATCGCCTGCTTGAGCACCGGGCTGATCCACAAAGCGGTGATGCCCAGCCGGCGCAGGTAGCCGAGCTTGCTCCGCAACCCGGCAAGGGTGCCGCCGGCCCGGTCCAACCCCGCCTGCCGCCAATTGGCGGCGGCGGCCTGGGTGCCGATCGCATTGCCGGCGTCCGGTGGCTGGAATTTCGGGGTGCTGCCCGCGACGGGTTGACCCGCGAGGTCGAGGTAGCCGTCCTCGTCTCCGTCGGAGAACCGGTCGACGAGCAGGAAGTACAGCACCTCGTCCTCCCACGCCGACGGCGACGGCGTGATCGGGCCGGCAGCGACGGCGGCGAAATCCAGATCGGCGACACGGCGAACAGTCATCAACGAACCCCCGCAGTCGGATGGAACGGAGCACCCGCCCGCGGGCGCACCGACGTCCAGCGTCCAGCACCGGACGCGTGGATGCGCGCCATTTTTCCGGCCACCGCCTCGAGAATCATTGCGGTCAGCGCACCCGGGAGGCCTGCGCGATCTCCAGCGCCTTGTCGATGTACACCCGGTAGCCGCGGTCCGGTCGCATCCCGTGCACCTCCGAGGTGTCCAGACTGTTCATGTACGACAGGATCTGCCGGCTGAAAACCTGGCCCGGCACCAGCACGGGGAACCCCGGCGGGTACGGGGTGACGAATGTCGCCGACACCACGTCCCGGCCGGCGTCCAGCTTCTCCATCACCTCGTCGGGCATCAGGTACTCGCACAGGCTGTCGTCATAGGCCAGGAAGAACGCGCGCCGCACATCGCCCTCCCCGGTGGACGGCCCGTCGTCGCCGTCCGCGGCCCGGAACGCCGGGTGGAAGCCACTGAAGTCGGGCAACGGCGCCGAGGGATTGGTCAGCCCCAGCACCGCGGTCTGGTAGGCCGCCCGCTCCGACAGGCTCATGTCGGCCAGCATGTCGTCGAGTTCCCTGGCGATCTTGACCAGCACCTCGATCAGGTAGGCCACCGAGCTGCGGGTGGTGCCGATGTTCGTCATGAACAGCACGGTGTTGCGGGTCGTCTTGTTGATCTGCACCCCGTGCTGCTCCATCAACTGGATTCGCTTGAAGGTGTCCCCATCGATGCCGGTGGCGCCGATGTAGATCGTCACCCGGCACGGGTCCATGACGAACTCGTCATGGACCCACGCGGTGGCCATGTTCTTCAACCCCGAGCGCAGCGGCTGCCCGATCCCGGACGACCGGTACTCGCTCGGGATCAGGTCCGCGGTCGTCACGCATCGCATGTATTTGCGCAGCAACGGGTGGGTGTCCACCGCGTCCCGCAGCCGCATGGCGTATTCGAGCTGCTTGTGCACCAGCTCGAAGCCCTCCAACGCGGCCTGCCGGCGGCCGAGGTCGAGACTGGCCAGGATCTGGTAGTTCGGGGACGTCGAGGTGTGCGCCATGTAGGCCTCGTGGAACGTCTCCTCCACCTTCTGCCCGAAGTCCTGGTCGAACACGTGGATCATCGATCCCTGGCGCAGCGAGGTCAGGGTCTTGTGGGTGGACTGCGTGGCGTACACCCGGATCCGGGTGCGGGCCGGGTCCGGAATCAGCCGCATGTCCAGCAGTTCGGCATCGGAGGCGTCGTTCACCTTGCCGGCCACGGCCTCGAAGCGCTGCCGATACGCGGGTTCCCGCATCCGTTCGTGCAGGGTCCTGGCCGCCCGCATCGCGGTGCGCCGCCGGTAGATCGGGTGGAACCGGGCGAAGGCGAACCAGGCCTCGTCCCACAGGAACACCAGATCGGGTTTGATCGCGAGGCATTCCTGCATGACCCGCTCGACGTCGTACACCACGCCGTCGAACGTGCAGTTGGTCAGCATGATCACCTTGACCCGGTCGAGCTTGCCGGCGGCCCGCAGGTCCAGCAGCTGACGTTTGAGCTCGCGGAGCGGGACGGCCCCGTACATCGAGTACTCGTTGAGCGGGTAGGCGTCCAGGTAGATGACGTGGGCGCCGGAGAGCATCAGCCCGTAGTGGTGGGACTGGTGGCAGTTGCGGTCGACCAGCACGATGTCGCCGGGTTGCACCAGCGCCTGGCAGACGATCTTGTTGGCCGTCGACGTGCCGTTGGTGACGAAGTAGGTCTGCCGGGAGCCGAAGGCCTCGGCGGCGAGCTCCTGGGCGTCGCGGATCGGGCCGGTCGGTTCGAGCAGCGAGTCGAGCCCGCCGCAGGTCGCAGAGGTTTCGGCAAGGAAGATGTCCAGGCCGTAGAAGCCGATCATGTCCTTGATCCAGTGCGAGTTCACGATCGACTTGCCCTGCGAGATGGGCAGCGCGTGGAACACCCCGGTGGGCCGGTGGCTGTACTGCTTGAGCGCGTTGAAGAACGGCGCCTCGTACCGCTCGGCCACCCCGTTCAACAGGCTGAGATGCAGCTCGAGGGTGCCCTCCCTGGAGTGGAAGATCCGGCGGAAGTGGTGGCCCATCCAGCCGGCCACGTCCTCCAGCGAGATCTCGGTCATCAGGTACAGGTCGAGTTCCGGGCGGATCCCGGCCAGCGCCTGGCCGAGCATCTTCGCCCTGGTATCCGGGGACTGTTCCATCAGATCCGGGGGTGCCCCCTCGCCGAGGAATTGGCTCAGCGCGGACAGGTCCCGGCCGGATCGTTGCGCGAAGCGGCGGCGGATGACGCAGGCCTGGATGTTGTAGTTCAGCCCGGCGGCGACGAGGGCGTCCTCGAAGCTGTGCACGATCACCAGCTCGTAGGCGAACTCGTCGTCGGGGCGGCGCCACTTGCGCAGCTCTTCGCGCAGGGCTCGCTCCTGGGCGTCGGGCATGTCCTCAACCAGCAGGACCTCGAAATAGGGCCTGGTGCCTTGGGTTTCGATCGGGAGTCCGGTGTCCCGTTCGAACGGCTCCTGGATCGCAGTGGCCACCGACCAGGCGGCGCCGCTGCGATAGGAGCCGGTCACCAGGCCACGGTTCAGGCTGGCCACCGCCCTGGCGAACCGGGTGTACTTGCCGGCCCCGAACAACCGGCGACCCTGCTGAAAGGCCCGTGCACCCGGGTAGGCCCAATAGCGCTCGATTGGGTCGAGTTCGCCGAGCAGGGTGGTGACTCTCTCGGCGAGTTTGTCGAGCGGACGGCCGGAGCCGGCGGCGGCGCCGAGCCGGTCGCTGGCCTCTTCCAGGCTGGACCAGGCGTCCATCCGGAATTGCCACAGACTGTTGTAGGCCTGTGCGTTCACTGGCTCGGTCATGGCCACCGCCCCTTCGCGGTTTGTTCCGTTTCCTGCCCGGAACACGCGTGGTGGGCCGGCCAAACCATCATCCTCGCGCGAGGTG
>DASQFG010000259.1:0-11899 GCA_035633315.1 Nakamurella sp.
GCCCGGCTCCGGCGCCGGATCCGTCCGGCAGTTCGGGTGCGCCGGCGTACCCGGGCAGGCAGTTCTCCGGGGGCGACTACTCGGAGGATCTCAAGGCCTGGCAGAGGCAGATGGGCAGCAGAGGCTACGGGTTGCTCGGCACCGGCTACTTCGGGCCGAAGACCGAGGCCGCCGTGCTGGACCTGCAAGCCAAGGCCGGCCTGAACGTCGTCGGGTACATCGGGCCGAAGACCTGGGCCGCGGCCTGGGACACCGGTGCGCCGGCGTCGCCGGCTCCGGCTGCCGATCCCGCCGCCAACACCCCGGTGACCAACGAGTCCTGCGGCGTCGGGGCCCCCACCGCGCCCGCGTGGCCGGGACGCCAGTTCGTCGAGGGAGACACGGCCCGCGACCTGCAGTGCTTCCAGAAGCAGCTGGGTAGTCGCGGATACCCGTTGATCGGCACCGGTTTCTACGGTCCGGCGACGAAGGCGGCCGTCGTTGACTTCCAGCAGCGCAACAGCATCAACCCGTCCGGCATCGTTGGGCCCAAGACCTGGGTCGCTGTGTGGGAGGGAACGGACACCGATAGGGCCCCGAACGGGTGAAGCAAGGTCACGGATTGTCAAAGTAGTTCGGGAACCGGTAACACGTCCGTACGTGACGACGACGTTGTCGTTAGGAACGCCGACTATCCGACGTTCACCGACGCCCGCCTTCACGATGCCCGCGGGGGTGGAGCCCAGAGAGGCCCGGAGCATGCCGCTCCGGGCCTCTCTGTATGCCAGGCGGTCAGGCGCGGGGGTCAGCCTGCCTTGACCCGGAGATCTGCCTGCACTTCGGGTCCGCCGAGGTGATCGGCAAACGCGTGCTGCGGTGTTCGTCCGAGCCCGAGCTCGGCAACGGTGCCCTCGGCGCTGACCCGGCCCCGGTCGATGACCACGGCCCGGTCGCACAGCCGCTGGACGACGTCCACGGTGCGGCTGGACATGATCACTGTGCCGCCGGCCTGCCGGTGGCGGTGCAGCACGTCCTCCACCACCCGGGCGTTGTCCTGGTCCAACGCCACGAACGGCTCGTCCAGCACGAGTACCCGCGGCGCGTGCAGGAGGGCGACAGCCAGGCCGATCCGCTTCGCCATACCGGGCGAATACGCGGCGATGGGGCGGTCGCGGGCGGGTTCCAAATCGAGTGCCCGCAGCAGCTCAGCAGCCCGTTGCCGGACGAGCACGGGCTCCATCCGGCGCAACAGCCCCACGTATTCGAGCATTTCCGCACCGGTCAGCCGGTCGAACAGCACGGGCTTGTCCGGCAGGAATCCCACGTGCTGTTTCGCCTCGTCCGGGTCCGGCCATACCTTCACGCCGTCGATCACCGCATTGCCGGAGTCCGGCCACAGCAGGCCGATCAGCACCCGGATCAACGTGGTCTTCCCGGCGCCGCTCTGGCCGGCGATGCCGTAGAAGGACCCGCGGGGGATGGCCAGATCGATGCTGTCCAGCGCCAGGACCTGGCCGAATGTCCTGGTCAGACCGGTTGCCTGGACCGCGTTGACGATGGCACGAGCTGGGCGTCCGGCCAGGCTGACTACACCGACCGAAGGATCGGGAGCTGTCGTTGCTCGCCCCGACACGTGAGGATGGACAGGCGGTGTGGCGTCCGACCAGGGGCCTGGAGCGCGGGGGATGGGGTCGATAGGGACGTTCATCAAGACTCCTCACTCATAGCGCGGTGAGTTGCACGGATGCGCTGTACTGCATCCATCGTGCTTGCTGGGAGGAATGTGACGTAAGGGGCTTTGGACCTAGGAAGCGGCGGCGGCGAAGACCGGCGGCAGCACCAGCAGCATGGCCAGCGACCAAGTGCAATGAGTGAGGATCGGCCCGAGGATCCCGCCGCTGGAACGGCGCTGCAGACCGAGCAGGATGCCCAACATCACGGCGGCGAACACCAGCATGGGGTTACCCGTCGCCACCGTGGTCAGCGAATAGATGACGGTCGAGATGGCCACGGGGTGCCAGATGCCGATCGCCGCGAACAGCGCCCCGCGGAAGAAAATCTCCTCCGCGATCCCGTTCATCACGGTGACCAGCGCGACCAGCGGCAGCGATTGGTACCTGGCGAAGGCCAGCACGTTCTCGGTGTAGGCGCGCAGCGGTTCGATCTCCCGGACGATCAGCGCCCCCAGGATGAACACCACGGCCGTCACCAGCCCGAGGAGCACCGGGATGATCACCGGGCGACGCAGTTCGCCGCGGAAGCTGATCCGCCCGAGGTGCAGCGGGCCCGAGGCGAAACCGCCGATCACCCAGGTGGCCGCGAGCGCGATCGTCAGGGAATAGAAGAACGGGCTGTCCGGCTGCACGTTGAGCGAGATTCCGAGCAGCGTGGCACCGACGACCAGGGTGATGCCGGCGACGATCCGCCTGCGCAGGAACGCCCGGTCGCTCTCCCGGTGATCACGGTCCACCTTGTCGATCAGCGCCGGCCGCAGGGCCTCAGTCAGGCGCGCCGGCCACGTCCTCATCGCGGCGCCGTGTCGGGGTCGGGACGGGCCGCGCTGTCGCGGGCGGTGTCCTGCTGATCCTTCTGTTGGTCCTGCTTCTTGGCCTCCTCTGCCGCGCGCTCCTGCAGGGCCAGCCGGACCGAGTCGTCATAGGAGATGAGGTCAAGCGGAACCAGGTCGCGGATCGAACTGTCCTGGACGACGACCTCGTTGTTCATCGAGTCGACAAGGTTGCGCGCGGTGGCCACGTCCACGTCGGTGACCAGCGCCAGCCAGCGCGAGGACAGCCGGGGGGTGAGCAGCGGAACCGGGACGATCGGCGGAGTCCGGCCGTTCTGGATCTCCGCTGCGCGGCGCATCATGTCCACATATCGGAGCACGTCAGGGCCACCGATGTCGAAGTTCCGTCCGATCGCCTCCGGGCGGTCCAGCACACCGACCAGGTAGCTGATCACGTCAGGCAGGGCGATCGGCTGCGTGCGGGTGTTGACCCACTTCGGGGTGACCATCGCGGGCAGGTGGTCCACCAGCTGGCGGGTGATCTCCCAGGAGATGCCGCCGTGACCGATCACGACAGCGGCGCGCAGCACGGTCACCGGCACCCCGCCAAGCGCCAGCAGCTGCTCGACGTCCCGCCGCGACCGCAGGTGCGCCGACAGGTTGTCGTCGATGTCGCCCAGGCCGCCGAGATAGATGATCTGCCGGAGGCCGGCCGTGGCGGCGACATGCCCGAAGGCGGTGGCGGCCTCGGCATCGCGCTGTTCGAAATCGTCCGAATCCAGGGAGTGGACCAGGTAGTAGGCAACGTCCACGCCGTCCATCGCGGTGCGCAGGCTGTCGGAGTCCGAGACGTCGCCGAACACCGGTTCGCCGGCCCCGGAATAGGTATCCGGGTGGCGGGTCATCGCCCGCACCTCGTGGCCGGCCTCGACCAGCGCGGTGGTCAGCCTGGAACCCACGAAACCGGATGCGCCGGTGACGAGCGCACGTGTCGACATGATGTTGGTACTCCCCCTGGTCGCCCGTTGGATGCCCGGAATGGCCCGCCTGGTCAGTCCCCCACGGTGAACCATCTCACCCGGCGATCATAAGTCGGCGGCACTGGGCCCACCAAGTTGTCCATATGTCCGGATTTCATCCACATCTTCGAAGGATCGGTCGCTTGAGCGCCGTCGCCAGAACACGATCAGAGCGGTTCGGCACGGGGCCGGACCATCAGGGAAGGGGAGTACATGAACAACCTGTCGGTCAGTACCCAGCGGATCGCGGCGGCCGCTGCCGGAGTCGGTGACGTCGGCACAGCCTTGGCCCGGGAGATCGCGACCATGCACGAACTGCTCGGTCAGATCCGGGCAGGCTGGCAGTCCAGTGAGGCGTCGCCGCGGTTCGCCGCCGCGATGGAGGGCCACCTCGCGGAAGCGGCCGCCCTCAAGGACGCCCTGCTGGGCCATGGCGCCGCGCTGATGACCGCGGCGCAGCAGTTCGGGGACACCGAATCCGCGCTGGCCGCTGCCGTTCCGGCGGTGCTCTGATGGCCAGCATCTCGGTGTCGTACGGCGCCATGTCCGGTGGGCACGACGGGCTGATCGCCACCTGGAACCGGATCGAGGGTCACCTCGCCGAACTGGACGCCACCATCGCCCGGACGTCCGACATGTCCGCGGAGACGTTGGTCAGCTACCTTGCGCGCAAGGCCCGTTGGGATGCTTCCGCCACCCAGCGGCAGGCCGCCCTGCAGTCGCTGGCCGCCTCGGTGGGCCAGGCGGGTGAGCGGTACCGGCAGGTGGATGCGGCGATGGCGGCCCAGTTCGGTTGACGCCCGGCAAGGCCCAGGGTGAGGCCCGGTCTGGCCGACGCGCCGGTCACCGTCCCGGCCGGTCGGTGGCAGGATCGGGCAGATGAGTCCTGCGAACCTGCTCGGTCCTGCCCCCGTGGAGCTACCCGTCGATCCGGCGGTCGCTGCGCTCGCCGCCGGCGAGCCGGCGGATCAGGTGGTCCGCCGGTATCCGGCGTCGTGCCTGTCCTGGGCGGTGCTGGCAGAGCAGGCACTGGACTCCGGTGACGACGTGGCTGCCTACGCCTACGCCAGGGTGGGCTACCACCGCGGACTTGACCTGTTGCGCCGCAACGGGTGGAAGGGAGCGGGGCCGATCCCGTGGGCGCACGAGCCGAACCGGGGATTCCTGCGGGCGCTGTCGGCGCTCGGGCAGGCGGCGGCGCTGATCGAGGAGCAGGACGAGGCCGTGCGGGTGCGCACCTTCCTGCTGGACGCCGATCCGCAGATCCCGTCCGACCTGCTGCCCTGAGCCGCATTTCCCCGAGCGGCGCTCGGCAGGGTGCTCGCCGCTGTTCCGATTCCTTCAACCGATTCCCTGATACCGATCCCCTGATACCGATCCCCTATACCGATTCCCTATACCAATCCCCTATACCAATCCCCGGATACCGATCCCCTTATACCGATCCCCTATACCAATCCCCTATACCAATCCCCGGACCAGCCGGAGCGGCTCGGTGTGCTTGTAGAACGTCCAGCGATCCATCGGCCGCGGATAGGGGATGCCGTCGCGGACCACGGTGGTCGGGGCGGTGCCGATCTGCACCGCTCGGCCCAGCGTGGTCTTGGGCCGACGCCCGATGCCGACGAACCGGCGCCGGCTGACGGTGACCGCCAAGCCCTTGTCCCGGTCGGGTTCGACCTTGATCATCTGCGCGGCGCCGCGCAGCACCCGCTGTTCGTCGACGTACACGGTGCCGGCGACCGGGCCGAGATACCCGGCCCCGACCAGCACGCCGCCCACGTCGTCGCGGACCAGCGGGACCAGGTCGACCTCGCCGGAGCGGGCCAGCGCCACCGCCGAAGCGCCACGGGGCAGGTCCCACAGATCGGTCACCGGGGTGCGACGGCGGGGTGAGGCGTACGCCAGCTCGATCAGCCCGAGCCGCTCCTTCCGCAGCAGTCGCAGCACGACCGCGGCGAGGTCGGCGTCGTCGCCCACGACCAGCAGCCGGGCGTGCGGCTCGCCGGTGAGCAGCGGATCGATCTGTTTACCGGGACGCCGCCCGACCCACTGCAGCGGACTGCCGGCACAGGCGTCCAGGACCTCGGACAGTGCCGCTCGGGACGCGCGGTCATCCTCGCGTCGCTCGGACTTCCCGGCCGGCGCCGACGGTTGCTGATCGGCCGGGCCTGTCGGGCAGGTCGGGCCTGTCTGGTCGGTCGGGCCTGTCTGGTCGGTCGGGCCGGTCGGGCCGGTCGGGCCGGTCGGGTCGCTCAGAGCCGTCGGATCGGCCGGATCCGGACGGCAACAGATCACGGCGAACCCCGTGCCCTGTGTCACCGGATACCCTTCCTTCGGCGCAGCGTCGCGGCCGGGGCTGATCACCACGGCCAACCACCTGCGCGGCGGATGGGATCGACGTGACCGGATCAGACCAGCGAGCAACGGTGATGGGTGGGAGTGTGCCATGGCGGTGATGGTCCTGATCGGCGCCCAATGGGGCGACGAGGGCAAGGGCAAGGCCACCGACCTGTACGGCGGCCGCGTCCAGTGGGTGGTCCGCTACCAGGGTGGCAACAACGCTGGGCACACGGTGGTGCTGCCGGACGGGCAGGCCTTCGCGCTGCACCTGATCCCGTCGGGGATCTTGACGCCGGGCGTGACCAACGTGATCGGCAACGGCGTCGTCATCGATCCCGGCGTGCTGCTCACCGAACTGGCTGGGCTGGACGAGCGCGGCGTCGACACGAGTCGGCTGCTGATCTCGCACGACGCGCACCTGATCATGCCGTACCACGTGGCGATCGATCGGGTGTCGGAGCGCTACCTCGGCAAGGCCAAGATCGGCACCACCGGGCGTGGCATCGGCCCGGCCTACGGCGACAAGGTCGCCCGGCTCGGCGTACGGGTGCAGGACCTATTGGACCCGTCGATCCTGGCGCAGAAGGTCGAGGCGGCGCTCGACATCAAGAACCAGATCCTGGTCAAGATCTACAACCGCAGGGCCCTTGACTGCGGGCGGATCGTCGAGGAGGTGCTGGCTCAGGCCGAGGGGTTCAAGCACCGCATTGCCGACACCCGGCTGGAACTCGGCCGCGCCATCGCCCGCGGCGAGCACGTCCTGCTGGAAGGTTCGCAGGGGACGTTGCTGGATGTCGATCATGGGACGTACCCGTACGTCACCTCGTCCAACCCGACGGCGGGCGGTGCGGCGGTCGGCGCGGGCATCGGGCCGACCACGATCACCTCGGTGCTGGGAATCCTGAAGGCGTACACGACCCGCGTCGGATCCGGCCCGTTCCCGACCGAGTTGGACGACGAGTCGGGCGAATACCTGCGCAAGACGGGCGGCGAGGTCGGGGTGACGACCGGCCGCCCGCGGCGCTGCGGCTGGTTCGACGCGGTGATCGCCCGGTACGCCTCCCGGGTCAACGGCATCACCGACTACTTCCTGACCAAACTCGACGTGCTGTCCTCGCTGGAGCTGGTGCCGATCTGCGTGGCCTACGACGTGGACGGCGACCGGCTCGACGAGATGCCGCCCACCCAAACCGGTTTCCACCACGCGAGCCCGGTGTACGAGCAGATGCCCGGCTGGTTCGAGGACATCTCCGGGTGCCGGTCCTTCGAGGAGTTGCCGGCCAACGCGCGGGCCTACGTGCTGCGTCTGGAGGAACTCTCCGGCGCCCGGATCTCCTCCATCGGCGTCGGCCCTGGCCGTGACCAGACCATCGTCGTGCACGACGCGCTCCTGTCGGCACAGAGCTGAGGGGAAGTCATGGTCGACTGGGACGGCGAAGGCTACGAGCAGATCAGCGGCCTGCAGCGGTGGCTGGCCGGGCGCGCGCTGGCCACGATGGATCTGCGCGGCGACGAAAGGGTGCTCGACGTCGGCTGCGGTGACGGGTACGTCTCCCGGCTGCTCGCCGCGGAGCTCCCGAATGGGAGCGTCACCGGCGTGGACGCCTCGCCACGGATGATCGAGTTTGCCCGGTCCAGGCCGGCGCCGGCCGGCGCGAGCCTGCGCTTCGACCAGCGCAACGTGCTCGACAGTCGTTTCGCTGACGACTACTCCGACGAGTTCGACCTGGTGGTGTCGTTCAACGCCCTGCATTGGGTGGTCGACCAGCAGGCGGCTCTGAGCCGGCTGGCAGCGGCTGTGACAACCGACGGCTCCGTCGTCGTCCAGGTCGTGTGCGCCGGTCCACGGCTCAGCGTCGAACAGATCGCGCTGCAGGTATGTGGCACCGAGCGCTGGCTGGCCGCGTTTGCCGGCTTCCCGGTGCCCTTCGTGCACGTGAACCCGGAGACCTACCCGGAGCTCGCGGCGTCCGCCGGTTTGTCCGTCGGCGAGCTGAACGTCAACGACCTGGAGTGGGACTTCGGCTCACGGGAGGCGTTCACCCGGTGGTGCACCGTGGGTTTCGCCGACTTCACCGCACGCCTGGCGCCGGCGGACGTCCCCGCCTGGGTGGCCGAGGTGGTCGCCGGTTACGAAGCGGTCGCCGGTCGGCCGGGGTTGTTCCGGTTCCTGCAGCTGCATGCGGTGCTGCGTCCCGCGCGGGCCGAACTCACCAGCTGATCCGCACCCGGTCCCGCCACAGCCCCAGCGCGTCCTCCGAGCCGGACTCCGCAATGTCGTCGCCGCGGTTCCACAACCCCAGGTACAGCGCAGCCACGGTGCCGCTGAGCATGCCGGTGGCCCTTCGATCGGCGCCCTGGGTCGTCACCGGCGGGTCGTCCGACAGGGCGACGGTCCAGGCGATGTCGGCATCGGTCGGCGCGATCGTCACCCAATACGGCTCGGTGTGCCGGAGCCTGCTGCTGCGGCGCTGGACGAACCCGATCAGCAGCTCGTCCAGCCCGTCGACGGCCACCTGCCTGGAGACGTCCGCCTCGTGGGTGGACGGCATCCGGCCGAGCCGGGCGGCGAGGGCGTCGACCCGGTGGATGGTGGTCTCGTGGGCCTGCCGCCGTGCCCAGAACTGGCGGGGCGGCGGAGCGCTCTTGAGAAACACGAAGGTCCGCAGGTCCGCCGGCGCTGCCTCCAGCGCCTGCGCCAGCTCACGGGCGCCGCGGGCGAACCAGGCCAGCAACTCCTCGGGATCCGCCGGAGCGTGGAACAGCTGCTCCTGCTCGGCGTCCGGAATGTCCTGGGTCAACGCACCCTTCACCACCGTGGCCGCCCACCGGTGCACGCCACCGGTGTGCTCGACGAGATCGCGCACCGACCACTCCGGGCAGGTCGGCACCGGATCGGTGAAGAACGCCTGCGCCGCCTCGCCGGCCAGCAGGTCGGCCTCGGTGCGCAGCACCCGGATCAGTTCGTCGACGCTCAACGTTCCGGCCATGGCGGCAAGCCTGACAGATCCCTCCGACATCGGTGTCCCGGCGCCGGGTCGGTCCTGGGGCGGACATCAGCCGGACGGGCGGTGTTCACCTTCGGTCAGGGCGGATACAGTGCCTCGTGCGCATTCTCGTCATCGGCTCAGGTGCTCGGGAACATGCGTTGTTGCGGGCGCTGCGCCGGGACCCGGCGGTCGACGAGCTGCACGTCGCCCCCGGCAATGCCGGCACCAGGTCGCTGGCCAAGTCACACCCGGTGGACGTCACGGATCCGGTCGCGATTGCCGACCTCGCCGGGAAACTTTCCGCCGATCTGGTGGTGATCGGTCCCGAGGTCCCACTGGTCAACGGCGCCGCCGACGAGCTGCGCGCCCGCGGCATCGCGGTGTTCGGTCCCAGCGCCGCCGCCGCCCGGATCGAGGGTTCCAAGGCCTACGCCAAGCAGGTGATGGCGGCCGCGGGGGTGCCCACCGCGGCCTCCGTCGAGGTCACCTCGCAGGACCAGATCGAAGCCGCGCTCACGACGTGCGGCTCGCCGTACGTCGTCAAGGACGACGGACTGGCCGCCGGGAAGGGTGTCGTCGTCACCGAGGACCGGGGCGCGGCGGCCGAGCATGCCCGGCAGGTGCTGGCGTCCGGCCACCAGGTGCTGGTCGAGGAATACCTTGCCGGGCCTGAGGTCTCGCTGTTCGCGGTCTGCGATGGCACGATCGCGCTGCCGTTGCTACCCGCCCAGGATTTCAAGCGGGTCGGTGACGGGGACACCGGTCCGAACACCGGCGGGATGGGCGCGTACGCACCTTTGCCGTGGGCGCCGGCCGGCTTGGTCGACCTGGTCCAGCGGACCGTGCTGAACCCGGTGATCGCCGAGATGGCCGCCCTGGGCGCGCCGTTCTCCGGACTGCTCTACGCGGGACTGGTGCTCACCGCGACCGGACCAAAGGTCATCGAGTTCAACTGCCGGTTCGGTGACCCGGAGACCCAGGTGGTGCTCGAGCTGCTGGACACCCCGCTGGGCTCGTTGCTCGCTGTGGCCGCCGCCGGCAAGCTCGACGGGGTGGGACCGCTGTCCTGGCGCGGTGCGGCCGCGGTGACGGTCGTCATCGCCGCCGAGAACTACCCGGGTCCGCCGGTGACGGGCGATGTCATCACCGGCGCCGACCAGGACGGAGTGCTGCACGCCGGTACCGCGCTGGCCGCCGACGGATCCGTGGTGTCCGCGGGCGGCCGGGTGCTCTCGGTGATCGCCTCCGGGTCGGACCTGGCGCACGCCCGGCACTGCGCCTACGACCTTGTCGGCCGGATTCACCTGCGCGGCTCCCAGTACCGGACGGACATCGCCGCGGCGGCGGCCGAGGGACGGATCCTGCTCCCCGGCCAGGCCTAGGGTGAGCACCTAGGGTGAGCAGCGTGCAGCAGGGGTTCCGGCCGTCGGAGCGGGCGGCAGTCGCGCCGTTCTACGTCATGCGCGTGCTGGCCGCCGCGGCCAGGCGGGCCGAGCAGGGCAGACCGCTGTTCAATTTGGCTGCCGGCCAACCCTCCACCCCCGCTCCCGAGCCGGTGCTGGCCGCCGCGCACCAGGCGCTGGACGGCGAGATCCTCGGCTACACCGAGACTCCCGGCATCGCGCCGCTGCGCCGGGCCATCGCCGGGCACTACCGGCGCCGTTACGACCTGGACATCGACCCGGCCGATGTGGTGGTGACCACCGGCTCGTCCGGTGGTTTCCTGCTGGCGTTCCTGGCCGCTTTCGACGTCGGCGCCAGGGTCGGTCTGACCCGGCCGGGGTATCCGGCCTACCGGAACATCCTGCACGCGCTAGGGTGCGAGGTCGTCGACCTGCCGTGCGGGCCGGAGACCAGGTACCAGCCCACTCCGGGGATGATCGACGCTCTCGGCCTGGACGGGTTGATCATCGCCAGCCCGGCCAACCCCACCGGCGCGATGCTCTCGCCGGCCGAACTCGCGGAGCTGACCCGGCAGTGCGCAGCGACCGGGGTGCGGCTGATCTCCGACGAGATCTACCACGGCATCACCTATTCCGGCGCCGCGACGTCCAGCAGCTGGGAAACCGACCGCAGCGGCGTCGTGGTGAACTCCTTCTCCAAGTACTTCTCGATGACGGGCTGGCGGATCGGCTGGCTGCTGGTGCCCCGTGACCTGTCCGATGTCCTGGACGCGTTGGCCGGCAACCTGGCGATCTGCCCTCCCGCCCTGGCCCAGTACGCGGCGCTGGCCGCCTTCGACTCGTACGCCGAGTGCGACGGCCACGTCACCCGGTACGCGGTCAATCGGGAGCTGCTGCTGAACGGGCTGCGTCGGCTCGGGTTCGACCGGTTGGCGCCGGCCGACGGCGCGTTCTACGTGTACGCCGACATCTCGCACCTGACCGACGATTCGACGGCGTTCTGCGCCCGGCTGCTGGCCGAGACCGGGGTGGCCGCCGCCCCCGGGACCGATTTCGACGTCGTCGACGGGCACCGGTTCTTCCGGCTGTCCTTCGCCGGTGCGACCTCGGCGGTGAACGGGGGGCTGGCCGCGCTGGAGCATTTCCTGGCAGCACGCTGAGGCTGTGGCCCGGCGGGCAGGGACCGGGGAACAGCGGGGTGCTCCCGCGCGTTTGGACGGTGTGGTCGAAATGCGTGGCCGCTCCGAAAGGGCGATCGCACACCGATCCCGACATGTATCAGGGGCCGACCCCGAGTCGAGAATCAGGGTTGGCACCTGAGGTCAGCAGTGCGCAGAGCGAGGACAGTAAGAGTCAGCACCAGCACTCAGCAGGAAAAGTGAGCACCGGCCGGTCGGCCGTGGGCAGCACGACAAGTCACTCCAAACAAGGAGAACGAGGAAGACAATGGACAAGTTCCTGAAGATCGTGGGCATCGTGGTGGTCGCCTGGATCGCCTTGAGCCTGATCGGCTGGTTGATCGGCGCGGTGTTCTCCGGGCTGTTCTGGATCGCCCTGATCGCCGGTGGCATCTGGGCCGTCGCGGCCATCTCGAACAAGAAGCGGGACCAGATCGGCGGTTACCGCCGCTGACGTCGTTCGCCCCGGCCTGAGCGGCCA
>DASQFG010000260.1:0-2994 GCA_035633315.1 Nakamurella sp.
AGGCCGATGACGAGCATGGCCAGCGCGAGGGCGCTCAGCGCCCACCACCGCCGGCGATCGGGAGAGGACATGACGGCTCCTCGCTAGTAACAGTGACCCTGATTTAGAAGTCACTGTCAGATTAGAGGAACTGTCAATACCTTTCACTGTCGACTGGGGCCGACGCGGTCGTCCTGCCGGGGCGGTTGTTCGGTAGCTGCCTCCTCCGTCGCTTCGGCGGCGTAGGCCCTGGCCTCCGCGTTCGAGGTGTAGTCGGCGATCTCGCGCAGCAGGCTGCGCCGCACCTTTGGCTGTTGGGACAGCGCGACGGCGAAGATCGTCATCAGGAACCACATGGACAGGCCGCTGATCACCACCAGGATCGCCGGGATGACCGCCTCACCGAGCTTCTGCGCGAGGTCCTGGGCGGCGAAGATCCGCCAGATCAACATCGCGTTCACCAGGTACCCGATCGCGTAGGACACCCCGAAGGCGATGAGGAACTGCTTGAGGCTGCCGGTCTGCTTGCGGGTGCGGATCGGCTCGTCCCGGACCGGCAGCGCCACGGACAGCACGTTGCCGACGCCGAGCCACAGCACGATGAAGCAGACGGTCAGCGCGCAGGCGTTGAACAAGGTGGCCCATTCACCGGCCCGCCAGGCCAGCAGCAGGCTGAGCAGGAAGCCCAGCGGCGCGACCAGGCACAGCAGAGCCAGGTTCTTGATGACCAGCAGGTGCCACAGCCGGGCGCCGCTGTCCAGCGCCGCCCGCACCCGCATCGCGTCGAAGCTCATCGCGTTGATGCAGACCGCACCGCCCATCACCACGGAGATGACCCACAGGCCCAGGTACGGCAGCCACTTCTGGTCCTTGTCCCATTCGAACAGCCGGATGAAGCCGAGGTAGAGCAGGCCGAGCGCCAGGGTGATGGCCAGGCTCTTGACCACCGAGCGCGGTTTGCGACGCAGGATGTAGGAGATCTCGCCGCGCAACCCGTGGGCCAGTGCCGGCCCGTGCCGGCTGACCGCGTTGCGGCCGGCCAGCGGGGTGTAGCCGTCGATCGCGGCGGCTTCCGGCTCAGCGTCTCCGGCGTCGATACGGGCAAGCCGGGCCTGCAGCACGGCGAGTTGCGCCTCGGTGAGAGCGATCCGGGCCAACGCGACGGCGGTCTTGGCGTCGGCCTCGGCGCGGGCTGCGTCGGCGTGGGTGATGGGTAACGGGGTCGGTGCGTCCACATCCGCGGGGTCCGGCCGTTGCACAGCGGTCTGCCGGAGCTCTCCCCACCGATCGGACACCAGCTGGGCGTGGGTACCGGTGGAGCGACGCAGCTCGTCGGTCTGATCGATGATGGCGCGGCGCACCCGCCGGCTGACCGCCTCGACGTCCGAGCGGTCCTTCCACTTCGACGCCAGCGCGGCCCGCTCCGCGGCGGCGGCCCGCTCGACGAGTTCGGTGAGATCGTCAACTGCTGCCATGGCACCCTCCCTCTTGCAGCGCCACTGGGACTGCCACCTGCACATTCGCTCCATCATCGCCCGCCGGTCGGCTCTCCGGCATCACCGCATCCGGACGACATGCGCTCGGTCGAGGGCTGGAATCGAGGGCACTTGATCGGCCGATTACCGTTTCTGGCATGCCCACCGCGCTCGTCACCGGAGCAACCTCGGGAATCGGCGACGCCTTCGCCCGGCAGCTGGCCGTCACCGGACACCGGCTGGTGATCGTCGCGCGGGACGGGCGGCGGCTGGCGGAGCGGCGCGAGACGCTGCTGTCGCTGGGCGCACCGGACGTCGAGATGATCACCGCCGATCTGACCGATGCGGGTCTACGAGACGTGGTTGCCGACCGGTTGCGCGACCCGGGACGGCCGATCGACCTGCTGGTCAACAATGCGGGCAGCACCCTGGGGACGGAGTTCCTGCAGGCCGACGAGGCCGACCTGGTGCGACAGGTCAACCTGAACGCCATCAGCGTGATGGTGCTGACGCACGCCGCGCTGCCGGCGATGGTGGGGCGCGGGCATGGCGGGATCATCAACGTGGCGTCCACCGCCGGCCTGGTGCCCGGTCGCGGGTCGACGTACGGCGCGGCGAAGTCCTTCGTGGTCTCGCTCAGCGAGGGGTTGTCGATGTCCCTGCGCGGGACGGGGGTGCGGGTCCAGGCGCTGTGCCCGGGTTTCGTCAGAACCGAGTTCCACCAGCGGGCGAAGATCGACATGTCCAGGACACCGGGCTGGGCCTACGTGGACGTGGACTATCTGGTCAAGACCTCACTGGCCGATCTGCGGGCCAACCGGCCGCTCTCGATCCCTGGTGCGCTGTACAAGGCCATCTATGTGGCGACCCGGTTGGCACCCCGGCCCCTGGTGCGCCGGGTGGCCTCGAAGGTGAACACCAAGGGCCGGACCTGAAACAGGCCCGGCCCTCGGAAAACGTTCTGATCAGCTACCGAGGACGTCCTTCGCGGCGTCCTTGGCATCGTCGCCGGCGTCCTTGGCATCGTCGCCGGCCTGCTTGACGTTGGCCTCGGCCTGCTCGGCCTGGCCACGCGCCTCGAGGCTCTCGTTGTCGGTCAGCTTGCCGGTGGCCTCCTTGACCTTGCCAATGGCCTCTTCGCCGGCGTGCTTGATCTTGTCGCCCATCGTCATGGTGAACCCCTTCCTGGTTTCGTTGCGAGCCGCTCGCGAAGACCGCCAACGGCTACACGAGTAAGGTACCCGGGGGATGGCGCGGCCAAACACCCGCAGTCGAGCGGAGCGTCGTTGTCATTTCGACAACTTGTGTCGAACGGGTTTTATCGGTCGTCGACCCGGGAACTGTTCGACGGCAAGTCACCCGAGTCGAAGGAGAGTGCGATGGCAACTCTGTTGTGGATCCTGGCCGTGGTCCTGGTGGTCGCGGGGATCTTCGCGATCATCCGGAAGCAGCTGTTGTGGGGCATCGTGCTGATCGTGGTGGGTCTGCTCGTCGGGCCCGGCGGGGTGAGCGTCTTCACCTGATCGCCGCGAGCCGGGGG
>DASQFG010000261.1:0-2149 GCA_035633315.1 Nakamurella sp.
ACGGTCGCCTCACTCCGGACGCGGCCGGACCGCGGGAAGGACCCCCATGATCGTCGACTGCGCGGTGTACCGGGAAGGACGCCGGCTACAGGCGGAGGCGATGCCGCTGGCCGAGGCGGCGCGTCAGCGCGACACCGGCGCCTTCGTCTGGGTCGGCACGTTCGACCCCACCCCGGCCGAGCATGGCGCATATCCGGGACACCTTCGGCTTGCACGACCTTGCCGGGCAGGACGCCAAGAAGTTCCACCTCCGGCCGAAGGTCGAGCAGTACGACGACGGCGTGCAGCTGGTCTCCTGCGCACCGCGCGGTACGACGACGACCGCGAGGAGATCGACTTCGGTGAGATCAGCGTCTTCCTGTCCCCCGGCTTCGTGATCACCGTCCGGCAGGGCGTGGCCAGCGAACTGCGCGGCGCCCTGGCCCGGCTCGAGCGCCGGCCTGAACTGCTGGAGAGTGGTAGCGACTCGGCGCGGTGGGCGATCCTGGACCAGGTCGTCGACGGATACGCCCCGATGATCGGTGAGTTCGAGAGGGATATCGAGCAGCTGGAATCGACGGTGTTCTCCGGCGCCGTCGCGCCGACCGAACGGATCTATTTCCTGCGCCGCGAGGTCACCAATTTCTATCGGGCGGTGCACCCGCTGCTGGCGGTCGTCGCCAACATCGAACGGAGCGTGCCCGAGCAGCTGCTGCCCTACCTGCAGGACGTGCACGACAACCTGGCCCTGGTCAACGAGGAGGTCGCCGCGCAGCGCGACCTGCTGACCACGGTGCTGGAAGCGAACATCTCGGGCGATCTCGGTGGAGCAGACCAAGATCAGCGTGCTGCAGAATTCGACCATCGAGCAGCTGACCAAGTTGTCCACGGTGTTCCTGCCGCTGACCTTCGTCACCGGTTCTTCGGGCACAACTTCGGCTGGCTGGTCGACAACATCTGCAGCCTGGACACTTTCCTGGTCTTCGGCGTCGGCGCTCTGGTGATTCCCTGTGTCGCGTTGCTGGTCTGGTTCCGGATGACGGCCCGCCGCCGCGCCCAGGTGATCACTTCGTCCGATGCGCCGATGGCCGAGGCCATTCCTGATTGACCACCGGTCGGCCGGGCTCCGCGGCGACGGCGGGGAGATTTCCGCGTTTGGCCGGCACCACCAACGGAAATAGTCATCCGGGTGACGCCGACGCCAAGGCCGAGGTGGACCGATGGTGCGCGGGCGCGCGTACCCCGCCCGGGCCGTGGCGTCGGCGTCATGCCGGTCATCGCGCGGAGCGAGATAGCTAGGGCCACCCTCGCCTACAACCGAGCCAGCAGTTCGGCTTTCTTCGCGGCGAACTCGGCGTCGGTGACAAACCCCTTGTCGCGCAACGATGCCAGCGTCTCGATCGCCGCGCCGATCTCCGCAGCACTGGTGACGATCCCGACCGGTGCGGGAGCCGCCGGCGGCGGGACGGGAATGGGCGCGGGAATCGGCGCGGGAATCGGCGCTGACGCCACCGGGGCCGGTGACGCAGCGGGCGCGACCGGCGGCTGAGCAACGGGCGCCGCAGTTGGCGCAGCGGCGGACGTGCTCTGCGCGGACGGGGAATCCGCAGCCGGTTCCGGCGCGGCTGGTGCCGGCGTCCCGCCACCCACCACCGGCAGCGTGTCCACCGTAAAAGTGCCGTGCTGGCTGGAGAACTCGAGCGACCCACGGCCGCCCTGCTGCTGCTGAACGCCGGAGATCGCGTGGTCCAGGGTGTCGTAGAGGGTGATCGCGCCGCTCCGCCGGATGGCCAGCCGCCGCGGTCCAGGGAAGTAGGCGTACGAGGCGTCGTTCTGCCCACCCGACGAACTCGGGCGTCCCAAACCCTCAGGCCACCAGGCCCGACCCCCGAAGCTGCCGAACCCTCCCCCAGCGACAGCGGCATCCGGGGGCCGGACCAGCACGCCCCCGGAGGCCAGCAGCGACGAGAGTTCCGAGCAGATGCCGCTGACGGTCGCCTGCAGGCCGGGGTTGAACATGTCCCCGACCATCGTCATGCCGCCGCGCATCCACTGCCCGTTGCCGCCGAGTTCAGGATGGGAAAATTGTGCCATCGCGCCGCCCCCGCGGACGACAGCGTCGAGCAGTGTCCGCACCGCGCCGTCACTCACCCGGTAACGCGCGGCAATA
>DASQFG010000262.1:0-1732 GCA_035633315.1 Nakamurella sp.
ATCGTCCGAGCCGCGCGGTCAGCCCCTGTCAGGTGGTGACGACCTCGTGCCGCCCCGCGCTGTTCGCGGGCGGTCCCTGCGCGCTCCGGCCGCGGTGCTGACCGATCAGCACGGCACCCGCACCCAGCACCGCCCAACCAAGTAACACCCACACCGGGAAGGCCACCGACGCCTCGGGGAAGTACGCGGCGGTCCGCAGCAGGGTGCCACCGGCGCCGGTGGGCAGCCACTGGCCGAACTCACCCCACGGACCCGGCAGCAGCCGCGGAGAGGTGGGGATACCGGACAGCGGGTTCCCGACGATCACCAGCAGCAACGCGCCGATGCCCACCCCGGCGGCACCCATCAGCCGGGCGAGACCGGCCACCACGAGTCCCGACGCCGCCACTGCCAGGGTGATCGCGGACGCCTCGGCCAGGTAGTTGCCACCCGAGACACCCAGCCAGGCCAGCACTCCGGCGAAGCTGAGCCCGATCGCGACAGCCCCACCGACCACCGTGACCAGCACGGTCCACCGGCCACGAAGGGAGAGCGCGGCGCCGGCGCCCAGGACAAGTCCGGCGATGATCATCGGGAAGGAGCCGGCAGCCAGACCCACTCCGTGGGCGTCACCCTCCGGTACCGGGACCACGTCGACGATCGCCGGGCCGGCGCCGGGCGCACCGGACAACTCCCCGGCGGCGGCGTTCAGCGCCTGGGCGATGGCCGGGGAACCGGCGCTGGCCGTGAACACCGTCGGTCCATTCTGGCCGACGACGATCGCACCGTCCGCGGTGCGCTCGACCAGGGCGGCACGGGCCGCGGCCTCGTCGTTGACCACGGTGACGTCGAACGCGTCCGGGCCACCCGCCTGGGTGAGGGCTGCGGTGATCTGCTGCACGGCGGGGGCGGGCCCGGCGATCGCCAGTCGAACGCCGTTCGGTCCGGAGTTGACGGCGATGCCCACGAACAGCGCGAGGATCAGCGACAGTCCGGCCGTCAACCCCAGCACCATGGCCAGCGCGCGGGCCGGCTCGCCCGGACCCGGATGCCTGCGGCGCGCAGTCGCGGAGGTCGGTTGCTCGACGTCAGCCGACCCGGCCGCTGATTCTGCGTCGGATCCCTGCGTCGCACGAGGCGCATCTGACACGGTCATGACTGCTACCTTCCTTCCAAGAAGGATCGTTCGTTTTCCTGAGACGAGGATGCACCCGTGGGGCGCGTTCGTCAAGAACGAATATTCGGTTTATGATCTCGGCGTGCCCAAGGTCTCCGACGCCCACCGCGAGCAACGTCGCGAACAGATCCTCATCGCCGCATGGAAGTGCTTCGCGCGGAACGGCTTTCACAGCACTTCGATGGCCGACGTGATCGCCGAGGCCGGGTTGTCGGCCGGCGCGGTCTACCTGTACTTCAAGTCCAAGGAGGAGATCATCCTGGCTGTGGCCAGCCAGGTGTTCGGCGGCATCTCCGGCCGGATGGCCGAGTGGTCCCAGCACGAACCGCCACCCAGCCCGGCCGAGGTGGTCGGGTTCCTCATCCAGCAACCTGTGCTCGCCCGCGCCCAGGCACCGGGCGACCTCTTCCCGCTGCTACTGGCGGTGTGGAGCGAGGCCACTCGGAACCCCGTGCTGGCCGACCTCGCCGACGAGATCATGGCGGCGCTGCGTCAGCAGATCACCGGGCTCTTCGAGCGCTGGGAAAGGACCGGCAGGGACCTGCGGATCCCGGCGCGTGATCTCGCCCCGGTGGT
>DASQFG010000263.1:0-11418 GCA_035633315.1 Nakamurella sp.
GGTCGTCTCGTTGGACGAGCCGGCGGTGCTCACCACGCTGCCCGCCACCGTCACCGGCGCGCTCGATGTCGTGGGTCGCTGTGGTGCTCCCTGAGGGCGTGCTGCTGCTGGAGCAGGCCGCCCGCGCTGTCAGCGCTGTCAGCGAAAAGGCGATCGCGCACGTCCTTCGGGGCATGGTCGGGTGGGCTGATGATCTCCGGCTCATGCACCAGGTCAGAACGGGCCGGTGGCCCACTTCACCCTCGGTGCCTGGCGTCTGACGGATCGTGGTCGGGTTTGCGGTCGGCGACACTCGGCCACCGGGGTTTGAACACTCCTGGTCTGCCCTGCTCGGGACCTTCGCCCCTGAACGGCACGCCCACCGCGGACGACGATGAGGACAGCGGCGGGCGCCGCGGCGATACCGGGCAAACGAGGGCATCATGACCACCGCACCAGGCAGGCATACCACCGGCGGGATGAACGGGTCCGGCGGCGATGCCGAGCGGGCATCACTCGGGCGCGCGGCCAGCCGTCCTGCCCCGGACCCATCGGCTCCTTCTCGGGCGATGTACCCGTTCGCCCCGTTCCCGACAGCGGCGTACCGGCTGTCCGGTGTGCTGCTGGTGATCACCTGCGTGGCGAGTGGTCTGACCTTCGCCGACCACGGCATCCTCACCGGTCCCGCTGTGATGAACGGTTCGGCGCGTGGCACCGCGTTGGTGCTGTTGGCCGCCACCGCGCCGGTGATGGCCGCGGCCATGGTACTGGCCGCCCGAGGTTCGGTGCGGGCGATCGTGGTGTGGCTGGGGGCCCTGGCATCCGTGCTGTACAACGCCCAGATGCTGCTGTACGCAACACCTTTCAACCGGTTGTTCCTGACGTACGTGGCAATGCTGGGCCTTGCGGTGTGGTCGATCATCCTGCTGCTCCGGCATCGCGCGGTGACCCAGCTCGCAGCCCGGATCGACGACGGCATGCCGATCCGGGCGATCGCGACCTACACCATGATCATCGCGGTGCTGAACACGTTGATCTGGCTGCGCACCATCGTTCCGGCCCTGCTCGCCGATACCCCCAGCTCGTTCCTGCAGGGGATGGGGCTGACCACCAGTCCGACGTTCATCCAGGACTTGGCCTTGTGGCTGCCCCTGATGATCGTCGGATCGGTGTGGCTGTTGCGCCGGCGTCCGTGGGGTTACCTGCTCGTCGGGGCACTGCTGGTCACCTGGGTGCTGGAGGGCGCCAGCATCGCGGCGGATCAGTGGTTCGCCCACCAGGCAGATCCGGCGTCGCCGGAGGCCTCGCTGGCCATGGTTCCCGCGTTCGCCGCGCTCGCCGTCGTGACCCTGCTGCCGCTGTACTTCTTCCTCCGGCACGTGTCCCCGGTCCCGGTCGGTCGCGGCGACCACGGTGTGCAGCGCGGCTGATCCGCACCACCCGATTGCGAAATGTCGCTGCACGGCGCCGACGCCGGGGCCGTGTGGGTCCGGGCGCGCGCCCCGCAGCGCGAGCGGGTCGACGAACCTGCCCGAAAGGACCTTGTCCGGGAAACGCGGCCGCGGTTCAGTGGAGTCATGCAGCGCGAGGTGCTGCCCACCCGAACCGCCGCCGCACGCGAACCGGAGGTCGTGCGGACCGGGCGGTCGGCCGGTCGTACCCGAGTGCCCTCTCTGCTGCGCCTGCAGCGGGATGCCGGAAATCGGGCGGTCAGCCGTATGCTCACCGGGCAAGCGGTCGTACAGCGGGTGGTCGAGTTGTACGTCCACGGCGGTGGGCGGGTCACCGATGTCAACGGCCCCGGCACCAACGAACGCAAACCGGTGCTGTTCGTCCAGGGCCGGCTGATCGCGTTGGGAGCGTTGTCCGAGGAGGATGCCGCGGCCGATCGGGCGAAGATGGATGCGCAGACCGGCCGGATCATGGCGGGCGACATCCCGAACACCATCGCCGCGATCACGAAGTGTGAGGCACCCACCCTGTCCGAGCCCGCCGCCAGGAAGGCGCTCAAGGCCGATCTGGTGGCCGGTGTCGGCACCGGCGAGACCAATGATGCGGCCGACGTGGAATTGGTGCTGAACCTGCTGCACGAGGAATCGCACGTCTCCAACGCGGACTACGACGCCGGCATCGTCGTCCTGGAAGGCATCGGCCGAACGGTCGATCCGGCCGCGCTTCCCGGATTCCTTCCCGGCCTGACCAAGTTGAAGAAGTCCTACGCCTCGGGCTATCCCTTTCGTGGTCGCACCAAGCGGCGCAAGGGGCTGCTGGTCACCGAGGGGACCGCGGCCTACCAGAAGGCGGTCGACTACCACCTGGCCGGCCGGGCGCAGATGCAGAAATGGCTCGACCAAGCCATCGGGCAGACCAAGGATCTGGTGCTGCGCAATTCCGCCGAGTGGTTCCGGTCGGGCCGCGCGAAGATCTTCTGCCAGACCAAGACCCATGACTCGGCCGCACGGGTCAAGGCCGAACACCAGCCGCGGCGGTTTTACGCGATCTTCGGCTATCCGCAGGGTTCGCTGTCCGAGGCACCGGTGCCCTACCTTCGCAAGCTCAAGGGCGAGACCACTTTCGACAACACCAATGTCGCGATCGAGGCGCCATCCGGCGGATTCCAGTCGACCGGTGAGATCGGCATCGTGGACCCGGTGTCCATGGGGCGCAAGTACTTCATGAGCTCCATCAAGCACGAGGCGCAGCACGGTGCCGACCACACCCCGGAGACCGACGAAGGGCACTTCAAGTCGGAGGTCAACGCGCGCTGGACCGAAGGCAAGTTCGATTACCTATCGCCGCGACGGCGCATCAATCGGATGGGGAACACCTGGACGCAACGGCAATTCGCCATCTTCCAGGACCTGTGGTCGTACCCGGACCTGTATCCGTACATGCGGAAGAATTGGAAAGATACGGACCGCGCCAAGCGCGCCGCCTGGCGGACGATGGTCGTGAACTACCGGACACCGGAGAGCTTCAACCCGATCAATTCGGTGCGCATCGAGACGCTCAGTGAAAAGGTCAATGCCTGCACCACCGCCGACTGCCTCGCCGACGACAAGTTCCTCGACGGCACCGGGCCGGCCAACGCAAAGGCAGGGGCGGTGCGCGCGGCGATCGCAGCGCTGGACGAACTAGACCGAAAGACGTTGGTGCACAACATCGAGCTGAACCGGCTGGCCCTGACGAACCTGGCCGGCAAGCTTCGCGCGGAATACTTCGCGATCCGATGACGATCACCCCGAGCCGTGCCCGCGGCCTTTTCGACGCTTCCACCGGCGACCTGGTGGTCATCACCCAGCAGCGCATCAGCTGGCGCAGGCGGGGGCCAGCGACGATGGACATCACCCCCGGATTCGATTGGACGTGCGTCGCGGCCGGCGGCGGCGCGGTCGCGGTGGCCGGTGCCGATTCGATCGAGTGGACGGGTCCGGACGGATCCTGCATTCACAGCGCGGCGCCGGCATCCGGTGTGTGCCGGCTGGCAGTGGCGGGGCGACTGGTTGCCGGCGTGACGCGCGAGGGGTTGCTGACCGTCTGGGAGTCGCTCGACGCGGATCCGGTGACCATGGATATCGCGGATGCCGTCGTCGAGCCCGAGGAGGTGGCCGTGGACGGGCGCCGGCTTCTCGTCACCGCTTGGGGATGGCAGGACGAGCACGCGACGCTGGCGGCCTTCGACTGGCGGCCCGAGGGTCTGCGGCCGGTCATCCCGGCCGGGCGGTGGCCGGCGCCGGCAACGGGGGTCGTGCTCGGGTTGGCCGATGGCGTGCTGGGGATCGGAGGGACCGACGCGCTGACCCTGGTGTCGACCGGCGGCGACGTCCTTGGCACTGCCGACCTTCCCGGCCTCGAACGGGTGGCGGGGTCGGCAGAAGGGGTGGGGTGGGTGCGATCGGCGGCCACCGGAGGCGGCATCCTCGTCGGATGGGGAACCGTGACCGGCTCCGGCGACACTCGCGTCGTCGATCTGGTCGCGGAACAGTCGATGCCCGGCGGGGATCCATTTCCCGAGTTCACGGTGTCCGACGGTGCTCTGGTGCTCGCCGAAGGCGTCGACGCACACCGGCTGGTGCTGCACAGGCTGACGGGCCAGGGCTGGCTCGATCCCGAGGCTGTCCGACCGCAGGATGAGGCGACGGAGTGACGATGATGCAGCCCACCCGGACAGCCGCCGACCGGAGCGATCGACGTCCCTGCCGGGGCGTCGCCCGTCCGATCATGCGCTTCCACTGGACGGTAGGAATCGCCGGGGGACGGCATCCCCCTTGCGATAGTGCAGCAACGACGGCGCGACCTGCCGGGTGTCGGATTCCAGCGCATCGCGGGATGATGGCGACTTCATCGACGACTGGTGTGCCCTATGTCGACAGAAAGGCAGCTCATGGCGAGCGAGCAGCATCGCGTGGTGGTGGTTGGCGGCGGTTTCGGCGGCCTGAATGCCACCCGCGCGCTGGCGGGAGCCGGCGTCACGGTGACGATGGTGGACCGGACGAACCACCATCTCTTCCAACCGCTGCTGTACCAGGTGGCGACCGGCATCCTGCCGCCCGGGCTGATCGCGCCGGCGCTGCGCAGCGTGATCAAGAAGCAGCGAAATGCCCGCGCACTGCTCGCCGATGTCTACGACCTTGACCTGGACAACAAGGCGGTGCGGGCCAAGGGTCCGGACGGCCGCGACATCGAGTTGCCGTACGACACTCTGGTGGTGGCCGCCGGTGCGTCGCACTCCTACTTCGGAAATGCCCATTTCGCCGAATTCGCCCCTGGCATGAAAACCGTCGAGGACGCCCGCTACCTGCGGGACGGGATCCTGTCGAAGTTCGAAATGGCGGAGATGTCGACCGATCCGGTGGAGCGGGCCGAATACCTGACGTTCGTCGTGGTCGGCGCCGGACCCACCGGCGTGGAGTTGGCCGGCCAGCTGGGCGAACTCGCGCACAAGGTCCTGCCGCTCGACTACCGCTCGGTCAACACCCGCGAGGCGCGGATCCTGCTGCTGGAGGGCGCCAAATCCGTGCTCCCGCCGTTCGACCCGAAGCTGCAGCGATACACCCACAAGCACCTGGAGAAGCTGGGCGTCGAGATCCGGCTGAACACCATGGCCGTCGACATGGACCACGATTCGATCACCATCAAGGGCCCCGACGGCCCGGAGACGATCCGCACCCGCACCCGTATCTGGGCCGCGGGAGTCCAGGCCTCTCCACTGGCGAAGGTGCTGGCCGAGAAGACCGGCGCCGAGACCGACCGCGCGGGGCGCATCCCGGTGAACGGCGACTGCACGCTGCCCGGGCACCCTGAGGTGTTCGCGCTCGGCGACATGGTCTCGCTGAACAAGCTGCCCGGCGTCGCGCAGCCGGCCATGCAGGAAGGCACCTACGTCGGCAAGGTGATCAGGGCCAGGGTGGCGGGCGAACCGGCGCCGGAACCGTTCAAGTACTTCGACAAGGGCAGCATGGCGACCGTCGGGCACAAGGCCGCGGTGGCGGACGCTTTCGGCCTGAAGTTCACCGGTCTGATCGGCTACGTCATGTGGGGCTTCATCCACTGCCTGTACCTGATCGGCTGGGGGAATCGTCTCGGCACGCTCTACACCTGGGCGCGCGCGATGTGGTTCTCCAACAACCGCGGCCACCGGGTGATCACCTTCGAGCAGGCCGGTGACGAGCTCAGTTCGGATCTACCGCCGAGCGGCCGGCCGGCTCACATCCTGCCGATCAAGAAACCCGCCGCCGAGCCGAACTCCGCCGCCGAGCCGAACTCCGCCGCCGAGCCGAACTCCGCCGCCGAGCCGAACTCCGCCGCCTCCGCGCACTTGGCCGACCGCACCGGCTGACCCCCGGCGGACCGGGTGCCCCCCAACGGCGCGGATCAACTTTCACCGCGCGGATGAACCGGTTGACTCCCGTCACACCCGTCCCTCAACCGTGAACTTCGTCCGCGCCGTCAGGGAATACCCGCTGGCCGGGCTGACCCGTACCGTCCACAGGTAGCGCCGGCGGTCCGGTCGGCGGCTTCGGTGGCAATCCCTCCACCGATAGGGCCGCGCACCGCAGCATCGTGGCGCGCACCGGTAAGGCGCCGGTGCTGCTGGTACACGGCAACGGGGGAGCAGCCGACGTCCAGCCGTGGGACATGCTCGACATCAACCGGATGCTGCTCGCTTCGGGCTACCCGCCCGAGTTGATCTGGGCGCCCAGCTGTCTCGGACCGGGCACGGTCGACCTGTCCACACCGCACACCGACAACATCAACGACGTCCGCGATCATCTCGAGGCCGACTGCACCTACCTCGGTGTTGACGTCGTCGATGTCATCGCCCATTCCCTCGGTTGCACCCTGATGTACTCGGTGTTCCGCGGGCTGGCGCATCGCGGCGCACCGATCGGCTGGAACCTGGCTGGAACCAACCGAAGAAATGGAACCCGGTCGGCACCTTTGTTTCGCTGGCCGGAGCTTTCCACGGCCTTGGGGCAGCGTCGGTCGGGGTATGGGTCACCGGCGGGGAGTTCATGAACGAGCTGCGCGCCGAAACGGTCGGCGGGGTTGGCGAAACGCCTTACCGCACCACCAATTCGCAGACGCCGCCGCCACTGCCGCACAACATCAGCTGCTTCTGCGGGGTCGCCACCGGAGTCCTGGTCGACGCGCAGAACCCCGGCACCGGCAGGGACGGCGCGACGAACAAGGCCTACGGCCTCGGGTCCCGCGTCACCGGTCACCGGAACACCAACGAGAGCGACGCCGTCTTCAACGATTTCCTACCCCTGCTGGACTTCGCGCCCCTGCTGAACTTCGTGCCGCCGGTGCCTGGCTCGGCTCAAGCGCCGATCGAGCCGCGGCGAAACCCCTTGGCGCACTGGTGGTCCCGGCTGTCGGCGTGGTGGCGTCAGCGATCTCGCTGAGCGCCCGTTCCGTGGTGGTGCGATCGAGGAGATCAGGCGGGCGATTTCGTTGTGTGGGAACGGATTTCAGGTCCTTGTCCCAGTGAGTACCAGGTACTCCCAGTCCATCACCGCGGCGCCGTCGCCGCTCTGGAAACGCCGGACCAGTGAGTCGATGTCGGCATTCAGGGCGGCGACCCGCTGCGGATCGTCGGCGATCGATCGGTACACCGCGATGGTCGGTCCGTAGTGGGACTTGAAATACTCGCGGAAGTCGGCGGGTGCTGGAAAGTGGTCAACCATAACGGTTTCGGTGCGGGCGGCGATCGCGGTCACCCGATCACCGAACAGGTCTCGGACGTGATCCTCGCTGCCCCACAACGGCGGCGGCTGTGCACCGGGAGGTGGCGGCGGTGCATACGGCTTCATCGTCGCGAAGAGCTGCCCGACGAAACCGCCCGGGGTCCAGCTCAGTAGCCCGATCGTTCCGCCGGTTCGGCAGACCCTGATCAACTCGTCGGCGGCCCGCTGGTGGTGCGGCGCGAACATCACCCCGACGCACGACATCACGATGTCGAAATCGCCGTCGGGGTAAGGGATCGCTTCCGCGTCCGCGGTCTCCCAGGTCAGCGCCGCGCCGCGCGCGGCAGCCTGGGATCGCCCCGCGTCGAACAGTTCGGGCGTCAGGTCGGAGGCGACCACGGCGGCGCCGATCAGCGCAGCGGGAATGGCCGCGTTGCCCGCACCGGCCGCCACGTCCAGTACCCGATCACCGCGCCGGACCTTGCTCGCGTTCACCAGCACCGGCCCGAGGCCGGAGATGAGATCGGTTGCCAGTTCGGGGTAGTTGCCGAGCGCCCACATCGCGCGGTGCTTCGCCTTGAGCTGACGGTCGGCGTCCAGCGCCTCGATAGTTGTCGTCATGCGAGCCGTCCTTTTCTGCGGCCGGCGGGATTCTCGCCGGCGTCGGGTCTGTGATGACCTTGACGGTAGGCAACCCGGGGTGCCGCCGACACCGCGCCTGCGCGTAGGTCAGCGCCTACCCGCGCCGGTCGAGAAGGCGGCGGACGCGTAGTTGTCGCTGGCCAGCAGCACCGCGGCGGCGTCGAGGGCGGCGCCGCGGAAGGGATCGGGTGCGGCTTGGAATGGCGCTGCGGTTCGACGTGGTGCTGGCGCCATGATCAAACAACTGGATCGGGAAGGTTCGCGGCCATTTTCTGCGCGAATCCGACGAACTCCCAGGCGGCGCGGTCACCGATGACGTACAGGCGATCACGAGCCCGGGTGACGGCGACGTTCAGCAGGTTCGGCGTACCGGCGGCCCACAGTCGTGAGCCTGGTGACGCGCCGCCGAGAACGAGGATCACCATGTCGTGCTCACGGCCCTGAAAGGTATGTACCGTTCCGATCCTTGCCGACTCCATCGCTGTCGAAATGGCTCTTTCGGAACGCAGATCTTCGGGCAGCAGCGACCGAATCTCCTCCGGCATCCGAAGCGTCAGTGCGCGCGTGACCCGCTTGAACGGGCTGATAACGGCCAACGACGGCGCAGTCGTCCAATCAAGCCCCGACAGCAGCGTTTGCAGTTCCGCCCAGTCCCTTTCGTTGAAGTGGTCGCGGTCGCCCCTTGCCCGCGGAACGTCGATCCATCGACTGCTCCCGAGCGGTGGCTCCGGTCCGGACCAGGGCGGGCGTCCGAGAACCATCTTGCCCTCGTACGCCATTTCGTTGGCGATGGTGAACATGGGGTTCAGGCAACGGTTGTGGACCAAGAGTGGTAGTGACACCCAGCGTCCGTCCCGTTCAGTGCCTCGCCGACTGACCGCTTCAGCAAGGGTCTGGACTGAAGCGCGCGTCGGTGCCAGGTCGCCGGGCGCCCGGTGGTGCGCCATGAGCTGATCGATCAGGGCTCGCGGCAATGTCACCACCGGTTCGAGTTGGAGAGGGTCGCCGACGATCACCGCTCGCTGAAACCGCGCCAGACCGCCGACTGCCGAGGCAGGCACTGCCTGGCCTGCCTCGTCCACGATCAGCCAGCCCAGGGATCCGACCGGAACTCGTTGCATCATTCGGGACATCGACGCGAACGTGGTCGAAACCAGGGGCACCAGCAAGAAGAAGCCCTGCCACGCGGTCAGTGTCGCTTGCTCGGCCGCTTGTCGCTGGATTTCGTTCGACTGCAGGCCCATCCAAGTCCGCAGATTGGCATTCATCTGCCGCGCACAGCTTCGCGCGAAGACCTCGTGGACTTGCATCGCGGCGGCAAAGAGTTCTTCCCGAAGCCGTTGCAGCACTGGGCTTACCCAGGCAGTCCCCAGCTCGACGTCGCGGCGCTCTTGGTCCTGGCGTCGCTCCCACCATTGCGGGTCGATCCAGGTCGCGCGCTCGGAGTCCGGCAGGGTCACAAAGTAGCGGTGGAGCCGTTCCCGCATCGACTCGATCTCGTCGCCGGCTGCCCGCTCGGCGGCATCGGCCGCCGTCCAGGCAGCCCGGGCATTCGCCTCGGTCTCTGTGAGTTCGCGCAGCAATGTCCGGCGATCGGCATGATCCGTGTTGGCTTGCTGCGCCAGCTCCTGGAGAGCTTTGTAGTCCTTTTGCCAGTTCTCGGAGACCGCGGTCCCTCGGACACGTGCCCACCAGTTCGGGCGTCGCTGATCTTCTTGTTGGACCCGGAGTGCGGCCGCCGTTGCTGCATGCACAGAAAGCTCGGCTGCATCCGTTGCCGTCTGGACGCTTTTCGCCGCTGCGATCACCGCCTGATCCGCGTTCCGGCGAGTCTGCTCGAGTCGGCTGGAGTCGGCGACCTTACGGTCGAGATCCGCTGCGTCGCGCTGTGATTGGGCCACCGCGGTGATCTCCGCGTCGACGGCCTTGGCGGCCGTTCGGAAACGTATTCTGGCGGTTTCCCAGTCGCCTGCGGACGGTCGCTCCCAGAGTGCCCGCAGGAGGTGGGGAGCCTCGTCCTGACTGGTGAGGTAGCGTCCGACCACTTGCTCGAAGGTTCCGATCCTGTCGCGACTGCCCAACGCGGCCGCGGCAAAACCCCACGCGGCGGCCGCGTTGGGCAGTAGTCCGGGTCGGTAGCCTTTCGACTTCGGGTCGGTGGCCCCCGGTGGCCAGTTGTTGGCGGCGGGGCGAAAGTACGAAAGCGCATCTGCGAAGCCGTCGCTCACCTTCTCCGCGGACGGCAGTTCCTTGGTGATGTTCTCGACCGCCCCGTTGTTGCTGGAGGCGACAAGCATCTCGAAACCACACAACTGCTGGTCGGGCGCATATAGCGACCACTGCCGGTTGTTCATTGACGCCAAATCTCGCTTCGGACCGAACGCTGATTGCGGTGTGTCGTAGCGCACCATCATCTCGGCGCGGCGGGTGAGCAGGTTGGCGTAGAGGTCGCGCAGCAAAGTGGTCTTGCCAGTGCCCGGTGGACCGTTGACGGCTGTCACTCGGTCGGCGTCGACTCCCAAGATTGCCGTCAGCGCGACCTGCTGGGATAGCCGCAGGCGGTACCCACTGGGCCAGGCCGCGTGCGGAATGAGCTGCGGTGAGAGGAGTGGCTCGAGGCTTCGGCGGTCCTCCACGTCTTCATATTCTTGTGGGCGATCGCCGGGTCGGCCGACAAGGAACTGGGCGAGCAGCGGGGACGTCGGGTGATTGGCGGCGTGGAGAAGGTCGTCGCGAAAGAATGCCGGCAACTGACCTTCTGGTTGATCATCGGGCCAGATCCATTGCGTGACGTAACGGGAGCGGTCGTTGCGGACCCGGACCTTTCCCAGGACGCGCGAGACTGCCTGGTAACCAACGATGCCCGAGTCGGCGATCGCGTCGAATGCATCTCGCAGCCCCGTCTCCCGGTCGTCGATGGCAGCCAGCGCCTTCGCGATTGCCGACCGTAGGGGTGTGGAGTTCTTCGTAAAGTGCTCCACGTGCCGAGCGAAGTCGATCAGCGGCGCGTAACTGAAGGAGTGCGGCACCAACAGGCCGGCCTGATCCACTCGGAACGAGCCCCGGTACGTCTGCGGCTTGCCGGCTGATCCCGACTTCGACCGCCGTGGGCGGCGTATCCCGGTCTGCACAAAGCGCTCGTCATCGGAGAACATCGCGTCCAGCAAATCCTCGAGTTCGGCGATCTCGACGCAGCCGAACATGATCCGGGTATCGAGGATCTTCTGTTGCCGCTCAGGGGATTTCATCGGCCGCGGGGGCCAGGGGTCCGGTTGGGCGTCGCGTTCCAGCATGCCGACGGCGGCCCAGCCGTCGTCGTGGCTCAGGGGCACGTCCGGCAGCTCGAAGCGATCAAGATCGGCCCACGCCTTCAGGGCCGCCACGGCATCGCTGGGTAGTCGAACGGCATTCGATCGCGGTACCGACTGGGCCCTTCCCAACATGTGTCGAGTATGCCGAGTCCACAGACGTCGTATCCGTTGTTCCGCGACGCGGCTTGGACCCAGGTGCGGTCATTCGTCCGACCGATCGCGGCCCCCTCGGCGAACCCGGGCACGGCTCGCTCCGTTTCGTCTGGTTTGCGCTACCCAAGGTGGTTTGAGGCCCA
>DASQFG010000264.1:0-14567 GCA_035633315.1 Nakamurella sp.
CGATCGTCGGCTTGCCGTCGGCGACCGCAAAGTGCCGGTTCATGCTCGGGAAATCGGCGATCGCCCGGACGATGGCATAGCCGATCAGGTGGGTGAACGAGATCTTCCCACCGCGGTTCCGCTTGAGGAAGTTGTTGATCACGATCCGGTTGTCGGCCATCAACTTCGCCGGCACCGCGCGCACCGAGGTGGCGGTCGGCACCTCCAGCGACGACGTCATGTTCTTCACCACGGTCGCCGCCGCGCCGCGTATCGGCGTGGCGGTCTCGCCGGAGCCCTCCGCGTCCTGGGTGGCCCTCGCGGCCTTCGCTGCCTTGGCGGCCACCATGTCGTCGGGGGTGGCGGTGGTCGTGGGGCGGGTCGGCCGGCTGGTGGCCTGCGGCAGGTCGACGGCTTCCTTACCGCCGGCCCGAGCGGGCGGCGGGGGTGGCGAATTCGTCATTCCGGACGTCGGCTGGGCGGGTGCCTGCTCGGCTGCGGCGTTCTCGGCCGCGCCGTTGGCCGCCGGCAACGGCGCGGTGGCGGCGGCCGGCGGGGTCGGGTTGGCCTTGGCGGGCGGACGGTTCGGCGGCGGGGGAGGAGGCGGGACGGGCCGCGAGCCGGGGGCGGGAGGGGCGGGGCTGGACGCAGCTGTCGTGCCCGCAGTGGTCGTTCCGGCGCCCGCGGACCCCGCCGCGCCTGCGCTCGGGGGGTTCTCACCGGCCGGATCGGCCGCTGATTCGCCGTGGCCGGCCAGCGTTTCAGGGCCTCTGATCCCGGAGCCCGTGTCCGAAAAGAAGTCGCGCCAGATCGGGTCCACGCTCTCGGGATCAGCGAGGAACTGCTGGTACTTCTCCTCCACGAACCAGTCGTTGGGACCGAATTCCGGCACGGTGGCTGACGACACGGTCGTTCTCCGCCTGTTCTGAGCTTGAGGGTGATGTGAAACCAGGCTAACGCTCCGCACCAAACACGCGGCGTGATGTGCGTCGGCAGATTCCTATCAGATCCACGAGTGGTCGATCGGCAACGTTCAATGGAGCACGATGTTCCTCACGATGCCACCTGGGCCACCGGCGCCGCATCCCCTGTCGCACGGAACTCGGCGTACAGCCGGCTGTAGGCACCTTCCCGCGCGAGCAGTTCGTCGTGACGTCCGGTTTCGGCGATCCGGCCGTGCTCCATCACCACGATCCGATCGGCGCGCGCCGCGGTGGTGAGCCGGTGCGCGACGACCACGGTCGTGCGTCCCCGGGACAACCTGCCGGTGGCGGCGAGCACCGTCGCCTCCGCCGCCGGGTCCAGCGCCGCGGTCGCCTCGTCCAGCAGCAGGATGTCCGGGTTCACCAGTTCGGCACGGGCCAGGGAGATCAGCTGGCGTTGGCCGGCCGACAGGTTCTTGCCGCGTTCGGTGACGGGATGCCGGAAGCGACCTGCCAGTCCGGCGATCGCCGCGGTCGCGCCGACCGCCCTGGCCGCCGCTTCCACCTCGGCGTCGGCGGCGTCCGGCCGTCCGTAGGCGATGTTGTCCCGGACCGTTCCGCTGAACAGGTGCGGTTCCTGCGGAACCACGCCGAGCCGCCGGCGGTAGGCGCCCAGGTCGAAGTCGCGGACGTCTGTGCCGTCGACCAGCAGTGCACCCGAGGTGACGTCGTAGAACCGTGCGATCAGTTTGACCAGCGTGGACTTGCCCGCTCCGGTGGCGCCGACCACGGCAACGGTCTGGCCGGCGGTGATCCTCAGGTCGACCCCGACCAGTGCAGCGGCTTCGGTCGCGGTCTGTTTTGCCGGCGTGGTCGGAGCGGCGGCGTCGTTCGGCGTGGGGGATCCGGGTGCGCCCGGGGGTGGACCCGCGGTCGGGTACCGGAACGTGACAGCTTGTGCCCAGATGTCGCCGGCCAGCGCGCCGACCGGCACCGGGTTCGCCGCCGGTGGTGTGGAGGTCGGGGTGTCGAGCAGCTCGCCGATGCGTTGCAGGCCCACCTGCGCCTGCTGGTAGGAGTCGAAGACCTGGGACAACTGCTGGATCGGGGTGAAGAACGAGTCCAGGTACAGCACGAAGGCCATCAGCGTGCCGACCGTCAGCGTGCCCGCGACCACGCGCTGCACCCCGGATCCCAGCACGGCGGCGGCGGCCAGTTCGGACAGCAACGCGACGAACGGGAAGTAGATGGAGATCGCGGTCTGCGCCCGCATCCGCGAGCGCCGGTAGGCGTCGCTTCGTGCGGCGAAACCGTCGGCGTTGGTCTGCTGGCGGCCGAGGGCCTGCGCGACCCGCAGACCGGCGACGTTCTCCTGCAGGTCGGCGTTGACGATGCCGACCTTCTCCCTGGCGTCGCTGTACGCCCGGGAGGAGTACCTCCGGAAAACGATGGTTGCGACCACCACGAACGGCAGCGCCACGAAGGCGATCAACGCCAGCCCGAGGTCCATGACGGCCAGCACCACGGCGATGCCGACGAAGGTGACCAGCGAGACGACGGAGGTGACCAGCCCGGTCTGCAGGAACGCGGACAGCGCGTCCACGTCGGTGGTCATCCGAGTCATGATCCGGCCGGCCATCTCCCGCTCGTAGAAGTCGAGCCCGAGCCGTTGCAGGTGCGCGAACTCGCGCAGGCGCAGGTCGTAGAGCACTGTCTCGCCGGCCCGGCCCGCCACTTGCAGCTGCCACCGCTGGATCAGGTAGTCGGCTCCGACCACCGCCAGGCAGACCAGAGCCGTGAACCAGACCACCTCGATCGCACCAACGGACACGCCGTTGTCCACGCCGTACCGGATGAGCACCGGCAACATCAGCCCTGCCAGTGCGTCGGCGGAAACCAGCAGCAGGGCCACGATCAGCAGGCCGCGAACCGGGCGCAGGGTGCGGGCCAGTGAGAACGGCAGTCCGTCCCCCGGCGTTTCCTTGGGCTCCTCTGTCGCCGGCGGGAGCGCGGCGACCCTGGCCATCAGTTCGGGAGTCGCGGGCGTGGCGCCCAGGAAGCCGCCGATGCCGCCGCCGCTGCCCATCCCGGCCCCGGCGCGGTCCGCCGTCGAAGCGACCCTGGCCGAGCGGTCGTCCAGGTTGTCGGCGCCCTCATCGGTGTCGGGCCAGAGGTCGGGAGTGATGCCGTCCGGACCCGGACCCGCGGACGGCCCCGGAACGGCAACCGGAACCGACGCTTTCGGGGCGGACGGCGCGGCGGACCCGGCAAGAGTCCCGCCGTCGAGCATGTCGCCCTCAAGGTTGTCGCCCCCGAGCACGACGGCATCGAGCACGGCGTCGACCGGCTGCGCCTCATTCGCTTCGTTGGGGTTGGCCAGATCCGTGCCGAGCAGCGCGCGGTAGGCCGCGCAGCGGGCCGTCAGCTCGTCGTGGGTGCCGACATCCACCACCTCGCCGGCGGCGACCACGGCGATCGTGTCCGCCAGTGAGAGCGTCGACCGGCGATGGGCGATCAGAATCGTGGTCCGGTCGGCCGTCACCCGGCGCAGGGTGGCGTGGATCGCCGCCTCCGTCACCGGATCCACGGCACTGGTGGCGTCGTCCAGCACCAGCACCCGCGGATCGGTGATCAGCGCCCTGGCCAGCGCCAATCGTTGCCGCTGCCCACCGGACAGGGTCAGGCCCCGTTCGCCGATGACCGTCGCGAAGCCGTCGGGCAGCGCCTCGATGAATCCCGTCGCCTCCGCGGCCCCGGCCGCCGCGAGGATGTCCGCGTCCGTGGCGTCCGGCCGACCGTAGGCGATGTTGGCGGCGATGGTGTCGGAGAACAGGAACGCCTCCTCGAACACCACCCCAACGCTCCGGCGCAGCTCGGACATCCCCGCCTCGCGCAGGTCCACGTCGCCGAGCCGGACGGCCCCGGACTGCGGGTCGTAGAAGCGGGGGAGCAGCAACGAGACCGTCGACTTTCCGGACCCCGATGCGCCGACGAGCGCGACGGTGGAGCCCGGCTCCACCCGCAGGTCGAACGAGCGCAACACCGGGTCGTCCGGCGCATAGCCGAAGCGCACGCCGGAGAACTCCACACCCAGCCCCCCGGTCGGCAACGGCCGCGGGTCGGTCGGTTCGGCGATCACCGGCAGCGAGTCGATGATCTCCAGCACCCGCTCGACCGAGGCCCTGGCCTGCTGCGCGGTGACCAGCAGCATGGTCAGCATCCGGGTGGGGGCGACCAGCTGGGCCAGGTACAGGGTGAACGCCAGGAAGGTGCCGAGCGTGATGGCACCGTTCAGCGCCAGATAACCGCCCAGCGCCAGCACGCCGACCTGCCCGAGCGCGGTCAGGGCCTGCATGGTCGGGGCGATGCGGGCCGTCATCCGCACGGCCCGCATGCGGTCGGCGTACAGCCGTGCCGCTCCCGAGCGGAGCCGCTGGACCTCCCGGTCCTCCTGGCCGAAACCCTTCACCACCCGGACCCCGGTGACGTCCTCCTCGACGATCTCGGCGACCTCGGCGGCCGACTGCTGGGCCGCCCAGGTCGCCGGGAAGAGCACCACCCGGGTCGCCCTGGTGACCACCACCACCGCCGGGACCACTAGCAGCGCGGTCAGCGTGAGCAACGGGGAGAGCGCGATCATGATCACCAGCGAGGCCACGAACAGCACCACCTGACCGGCCGTCAGCGGCACCATGGCCAGCAGCGACTGCACCATCTGCAGATCGGTGGAGCCTCGCGACACGACCTGCCCGGTGCGCAACCGGTCCTGACCCGAACCGTCCAGCCGTTGCAGGGAGCCGAACAGGTCCTGCCGCATGTCGTGCTGGACGTCCAGTGACAGCCGGCCGCCGGCCCACCGGCGCAGGAACGACGAGCCGAACCGCACCAGCGCGAGGCCGACCAGCCCGGCGATGATCCACTCCAGCCCGGCGGTGCTGCCGTTGGTCGCGTCGTCGACCGCCACCTGCGTCAGCAGCGGGGTGAGCGCGCCCAGACCGACGCCACCGACCGCAGCAAGAGCGGCCAGCAAGGTGACCGTCGGGTGCCGCCAGCAGTACCCCCACAGGCGGCGCAGCCAGTGACTGCTGCCGGAGTGCTCGGGCTGGTGGGGCTCCGCTTCAGGGTGACCGGCCGCTCCCCGGGTGCCGGTGATCGCGGCGGCGGCGGCGGTCGTCGGGGGCACGATCGTCACGGTAGACGTCGGCACCGACGGTCGGCCTTTTCGCTGGCAGAGGTGCTGCGGCCACCCGGATGTGGCCGTCTCTCGGGCGGATCGCCGGAAATGGACACCACCGCAGTGCCACCGGTCGTGAGAATCTGGCGAGGTGCAGCAGGAGGTGACAACCCGGCCCTGGTGGCGGCGACGCAGTACCTGGATCCGCATCGTTCGAGATGTGGGCTCGCTGGCCATCGCGGTGGCGCTGCTGATCTGGGGTCTGCCCCGGGTCGCCGGGGTGGGGTGGGCGGAGATGGTCACCCCCATGCGGGAACTGCACCCAGGTTTGCTGGCACTGCTCGCCGTGCTGCAGTTGTCAGCACTGGGGGCCTTCACCTTCACCATTACCGGGTCGTTGCCGGGGATCTCGCACGCCCGCGCGCTGAACGTCAACCTGTGCGGTTCGCTGGTCGCCAATACGCTGCCCTTCGGCGGTGCGCTCGCCATCGGTGCGACGTACGCCATCTGCCGGTCCTGGGGCTTCTCCCGCGGCGCGATCGGCATATCGATCGTGCTGGGCGGTGGCTTCGCGACTGCCGGCAAGGTTGTGGTGCCGATGATCGGGCTGGTGGCCCTGCTCATTCAGGGCGGCACCGTCAGCCCGGGTCTGCGGAACACCGCGCTGGTCGGTGTGTTGACCCTGCTCGGGATCCTGGGTGTGTTCGTCACGGTGTTGGTCAGTCCCGGGGCGGCACGGCGGGTAGGCGGCTGGATCGAGAGTGCCGCCGAGGCAGTGCTCCGGTTGGTCCGCAGGCCACGCAAGCTGGGCTGGGACGTGGCCGTGACGCGTCTGCGGGATGAAACCCGCAGCGTGGTCCGGACCGGGTGGCTGTCGATGACCCTGGGCACCCTGGGCTACTTCACCATCTATGTCGTCATGTTCTGGATCTGCCTGGCCAGCTGCGGGCTGGTGATCGGCGTCGGATCCATGCTGGCCGCGTTTGCGTTGGGCCGGTTGCTGACGTCCATCCCGGTCACGCCGGGCGGCCTCGGGCTGGTCGAGGCCGGGTCGGTGGCAATGCTGGTCGCGCTGGGCGGCGATCCCGCGCAGGCGGCCAGCGGGGTGCTGCTGTTCTCGATCTTCACCCACGTCATCGAGATCCCCTTCGGGATCCTCGCCTGGCTGGTGTGGCTCTGGGGGCGACGTGGCCGGGCGACTCGAGCCTCTGAAAACACCGCTGAGACCACCGCCGAGACCACCGCCGAGACCACTGCCGAGACCACTGCCGAGACCACCGCCGAAACCACCGCGGCCGGGACTGTCGCCGCCGACCCACCGCGGCGAGTGGTCGAGCAGCAAACGCCGGGGGAGCTCGCCACCGAGCCGTGACCGTTGTCGGCGCCCGGCTCAGAGTGTGGCGAAAATACTGGGATAGCGACGGTCCGCGACCGGCGCGTCGGCCTGCCGGTACCACTCGCGGCCGAACACCCTGCCGAACACCGGTGACGGGATGCGGGTGAAGACGCCCAGCGATCGCGGCCCGCTGTCCGCGGTGGCCTGGCTGGCGTGCGCCCGCATGGACGCCCTGCGGGCGCCGGCCTGTCGGCGCACGTCGATGCAGTGGGTGACCTCCGCCGAGGCCGAGTACGCCCGCTCCCAGGGCCGCAGATCGACCCGGCGCGATGGCGGCAGCATCTGGTTCACCAGTCGCGCCGCCGCCAGCAGGCGATCCCGCGGCACGGTCGCCTCCAGCACCACAGGTGTGCCGGCCAACTGCGCGGCCAGCGCGCCGATCCGGTGAACGGCCACATGGTCAGGATGGCCGTACCCGCCATTGGCGTCGTAGCTGGTCAGCACCACCGCCCGTTCTTCGGTCAGGATCTCCGCCACCCGACCGGCCGCTTCGGGGACGTCGGCGTCGGCCAGTCGCGGCAACCGTCCGGACGGCGGTGGTGGCGTCGGCTCGGTGGCCAACCCGGAATCCGCGTAACCGAGCAGCTCCACCCTGGACACGCCGAGCGCCTCCGCCGAGGACCGCAATTCCGCGGTCCTGGTGTCGCCGAGCCGACCGCCGGCCCGTAATCGGTCCGCGGCCAGGCCGCTCTCCCCGGCCGTCGCGACGACGAGCACCACCCGGTGGCCCAAGCCCGCGAGCTTGGCCATGGTGCCGGACGTGAGCAGCGCCTCGTCATCCGGATGGGCGTGGAAGAAGACGACCGTGTGGGCCACCGGGTTAGCATGTCGCAGAATTACGGTGAGCCGGGAAGCGGGTGGGAATGTGCGGATCGCGCACGTCTCCGACTGCTTCGTTCCCAGGCTCGGCGGCATCGAGATGCAGGTCAACGACCTCACCCGGCGCCAGCAGGAGGCCGGCCTGGAGCCGGAGGTGATCACCGCCACGCCGCTGCCGCGGCGGTTGGCGTCGATGTCGTTCCCCGTACCCGTGCACCGATTCGGCCTGCCCATCCCCGCGGAGATCGCCAACAACCCGCTGCCCTCCCGGCCGATCGCGAAGGCGTTGCGCCGCGGCAGCTTTGACGTCGTGCACGTGCATGCCGGGGTCGGCTCCCCGTTCGCCGCCGCCGGTGTGCGGGTGGGCCTGAAGATGGGCTATCCGGTGGTCGTGACGGTGCACTGCCTGCGTCCGGCCTTCCGGTTGCCCACCATCCTGACGCCCTGGACATCGCCGGACATCGCGCGGCAGCTGGCGCTCACGGCAGTCAGCGAGGCCGCCGCCGCGCCGCTGCGCGAACGCACCGGCGTGCCGGTCGCGGTGTTGCCCAACGGGCTCGATCCCCAGGACTGGGCGGTGCCGGCGACCGCGCACGACCCGGCGGTGGTGCACGCGGTGGCCACCATGCGGTTGTCCGTGCGCAAGCGGCCGTTGCAGTTGCTGGCCATGGTGCTGGCCGCGCAACGGCTCCTGGCGCCGGAGGTGACCCTCACGCTCACGGTGTTCGGCGACGGCAAACTGATGCCGCGGATGCGCCGGTTCATCGCCAAGCACGGCATGGTTGACACGGTCACCCTGGCCGGCCGGGTGGACAGGTCGTCGCTGAAGGAGATCTACTCCCGGTCCGATCTGTTCATCGCGCCCGCCTTCCTGGAGTCGTTCGGCATCGCCGCCCTCGAGGCTCGGTGCGCGGGGTTGCCGGTGGTCGCGATGCTGGGAACCGGGATCAGCGAGTTCGTCGAAGACCGCCGCGAGGGACTGCTGGCGGACGGCGACCCGGGCATGATCGATGCGCTGGTGGAGATGTCCCGGGACACCGCTTTGCGGAGGCGGATCGCCGAGCACAACCGGACCACCCAGCCCCCGACGGCCTGGCCGGCCGTGCTGGACCGGTTCGACAACGAATACGACCGCGCGATGGCGATCAGCGCCGCGCGGTAGGCGACGACTCCCTCGGCGAGCAGCGAACAACCTCCCCGCAAGGTCGGCGCCGGCGGCGTTCGGCGGCCAACCGCGTGAGGTCCAGTGGCGCGTGGGCGGGCGAAGTGGGCCGGTGGTGCGACGGTCGGCGCCGGCGGCGTTCGGCGGCCAACCGCGTGAGGTCGAATGGCGCGTGGGCGGGCGAAGTGGACAATCCGTGCGTTGACCAACATCGAGCCTTGCGCGCCCTGCCAAAGAGTCGGGCGCTCTCGCTGGGTGACCGATGCTGCCTGGCACTGACGATCCGCAGCGATCCGCCGGAGGTTCTGACCGCAGATCGGGCATGGGCCGTCCTGGATCTGCCCATCATGGTCCGTCTACTGCGAGAGCACCGCCGTCGACGGCGCAGAATAGGCCCGACCAAGGTCCCACGACGAGGTGGCGGCCGGACAGGAGTGATCGCCGGTGAATCAGGCAGGCGTGGTGGTGGTCGGCGGCGGGCACAACGGCCTGGTGGCGGCCATCCTGGCGGCTCAGTCCGGGCGGCGGGTGACGCTGCTGGAGCGCGCGGACCACCTGGGTGGGGCCACCGTCGGTGATGTGCTGTTCCCCCCGCACCCCGCCCGGCTCAGCCGTTACTCGTACCTGATCGCGCTGATGCCCGACGAGCTGATCCGGCGGCTGGGCATCGAGCTGGCCCTTGCCTCCCGATCGGTCTCGTCGTACACCCCGGTCAAGCGGAACGGCCGGGCCACCGGCCTCCTGGTGGAGCGCCGGCCGGGCGCCGCGACAGAGACGTCGTTCGCGGAGGTCACCGGGTCCGGTGACGACTTCCGCGCCTGGCAACAGTTCTACGGCGAGGTGGCGGACCTCGCGATGGCGGTGGCGCCGGCGCTGACCGGTCCGCTCCGCCGTCGGGCCCAGGTCCGGGATACGGCCATTGCCGCTGCGGGAGAACAGATCTGGACCGACCTGGTCGAGCAGCCGATCGGCGAGGCCATCGTCCGCAGGTTCCGCGACGACACGGTGCGCGGCGTCGTCGCCACGGATGCGCTGATCGGCACGCACACCTCGCTGTTCGACCCGAGCCTGCTGGCCAACCGCTGCTTCCTCTATCACCTGATCGGCAGAGGAACCGGGGAATGGCTGGTTCCGGTCGGCGGCATGGGTGCGCTGACCGATCAATTGACGGACCTTGCACGGCAGGCTGGCGTCGACATCCGTTGTGGTGTCGAGGTTGTTGCGGTTGACGAGAGCGCGGACGCGGTGACGATCACCGGCCGGGGCGCCGACGCTGGCGAGACTCACTGGACAGCAACGCATGTACTGGCAGCGGTGGCGCCCGCCGTGATCGACGGCTGGTACGGCCGCGAGCCGGTGGTGCCGACCGGTGCCCAGATCAAGGTCAACATGCTGCTGAACCGGTTGCCCCGCTTGGCCTCCGGCGCCGATCCGGCTGTGGCGTTCGCCGGTACCGTGCACCTGGAGGAGGGTTTGTGGGATCTCCAGGCCGCGCACTCGATCACTGCCGGTGGTGGGTTGCCGGCGGTGCTGCCCAGTGAGGTCTACTGCCATTCACTGACCGACCCGTCCATCCTGAACGGGTTCGACGGCGCCACGCTGACGCTCTTCGGCCTGCATACCACGGACGCACTTTTCCGTGCGAATCCGCAGGCCAGTCGGCTGCGGGCAGCCGAGGCTGCGCTCGGCGCACTGCAGCTGCACCTCGCCGAACCGCTGCTGGACTGCCTCGCCCGCGATGCGAATGACCTGCCCTGCGTTGACATCTCGTCACCCCTTGACGTGGAGGCAGCGGTGGGGATGCCGGGAGGCAACATCTTCCACGGCGACCTGAGCTGGCCGTGGCTGGATGACGACGAGCCCGCCGACACCCCGGCGCGGCGGTACGGCGTGGAGATCACCGGTAGTCACCGGGTTCTGCTGGCCGGCGCGGGCACTCGCCGGGGTGGTGGGGTATCCGGGCTCGGTGGCGCCGCCGCGGTCGACGCGCTGCTGGAGCTGACCTCAAGGGTCCCCTGACGGGACTCGCGCCGCCGCGGTCACAGCGCTCGTGACCACCGCCCGGCCATTCTGAATCCCGGCCGCCGGCCGAGCGCCGTGAATCGAATGGGTGACCCTCGGAACGTAGATTGCTGCGGGACGTCATTGATGGTGGAGGCGAAAAAGATGAACACAACCCGTCGTACTTCGCTGGTGGCCATCCTCGCAATCATTCCCTTGGCGGTGATCACCGGGTGCAGCACGTCCACGCCGGGTGCCGCGACCCCGGCCGCAACGACATCATCGTCCACCACAGCAGCGACGAACTCGGTGCCAAACTCGGTGCCAGACTCCGTGGCAACGGACCCGCCGCCGGCGGAAACATCAACGATCCCGCCGGAGTCGACCGAGCCGAGCTCTCAGGAGCCCAGTTCGCAGGAACCGGGGCAAACCGGGCCGACCGTGCTGCCCACCGATCTGCGCGGTGAGGTGTACGGCTACATCCGCGCCGTCGACGTCGATCAGTGGCAGCTCACCCTCGACAAGATCGACTGGTTCACCGGTGCAGCCGCCGAGCAGGCCTGCGCCGAGGATGCCGTTCCGCAAGAGGCACGCCTCAACGAGTGGTGCGGCATGTACTACTTCCGGAACGTGAACCCCGCCCTCCGGGTCGTCACCGTCGGCCCCGACGCCGTCATCACGACGCTGGAGGGGAGCAACCCGGTCAGCAGCACGCTGTCGACGCTGGCGGAGAATGCCGCGACAGGGCTGGGCAACTATCACCCCTATCGGCTGGTCGTGACGAACGGCGCGATCGTCGAGCTGACCGAGATCTACCAGCCCTGAACCTGTTTGACCGTCAGCTCCCGCGGACCAGCACCGGGATGCGTTGCACCATGTTGTTCGCCATGCCCTGACGGTTCCACGGTTGGTCGACCGGCTGGACCTGGCCGAGCTCATCCGTTGCCCTGCAGAGCAACTCGGTCGCGCCCTCGGTCAACGCATCCCATTCGAACGAGAACTGTCGCCAGGCCCAGCGGCCGACTCCCGGATCCGCCGGGTTGAGCGAAGCGTCGCCCCAGGATTCACCGCCGTTCGTGCTGACCTCGACCCGGGTGATCGGCGCCCAGCCGGACCAGGCGCGCCCGCGCAGGGTGTTCGCGCCCCGGTCGACGATCCGGATTCGGCTCATGAAATCCGGAAAACCGGGCGGCACCATCAGCGCCCGCGGCAGGATCCTGGTGACCGGCTCGCCCGCCTCGTCGCCCTGCTTCAAACGGTAGGCGGTGGCGTTCTGGAAACCGTCGAACGGCCGGTCCAGCACGGTGACCCGCTGCAGCCACTTCACCTGGGCCATGCCGTACCACCCCGGCGCCACCAGCCGCACCGGCGCACCGTGCTGCGGCGGCAGCGGCGCGCCGTTCATCTCGTCGGCGAGCAGCACCTCGCCGTCCATCGCGTCGGCCACGCGCAGCCCGCGCGCGTAGTCCTGCTCCACCCCGCGCTCGATGCCGTGGTCGGCGCCGGTGAAGGCGACATCCACTGCACCGGGAAGCACACCGGCAAGCTCGAGAATCGCGGCCAGCGGAACACCGGTCCATTCGGCGGTGCCGACCGCCTCGGTCAGCCAGGGCTGGCTGACCGGTCGGGGAGACAGCCTGGCCCGGCCGTTACCGGCGCATTCGAAGGTGACCCGCCGGGTCGTGCGGGGCATCGACCTGAGCGCGGCGAGATCCACGGTCAATTCGCGGGCAACGAGCCCGGTCACCGCCAACCGCCACGTTGCCGGGTCCACGAAGGGAATGTCGTAGTGCACCAGCAGGTAGTGCAGGCCGGCCGGGGTGACGTCATACCGCAGCGCTTCCAGCGGCATGCCGTGGTTTCTCGCCGCGAGCTGCAATTCGTCCAGCGACAGGGCTTCGTCGGGGCCGGCGACCCGGGCCGGCGCGCTGACGGAATGCTGAACAGAGTTCGGACTTGTCATCAAGATCCTCCTGGGCTGGTTATAGCCGGGTGCCGCGGCCAGGGGCAAGGAGCTTTCTTCGTCCTTAGCGTAACTGGGTACCGGTCACCGATCCGCTGGGTACCGCGCCGGCCGCACGCTGACAGCACCGGAAAACCTCCGGCCCCGCTGATCCCGCTGATACCCAGCGGCGGCGGGCACACCATCTGCTGGCCCGTTCGGCGCGAGACCTGTTGCGGCGGGCCGGAGTCGGCGTGCGCCGCGGCCGGGGTGACGCCGCGGTGCCCCCAGGGCTCGGTGCGGTGGGCGTCACCAGTCGGGAGATGGACGTGCTGACGCTGGTCGCGCAGGGCATGACGAACGCGCAGGTCGCGGCCCGGCTGTCCTTTCCACCCGCACCGTCGATCACCACGTGGCGAACCTGCTGGCAAGAAACAGGTGCCACCGGGCGGGCGGAACTGCGCGGTCTGGTCGGCGGATGAGGATTTACGCGGGTCGCCCCGGTCGTCGGGCCTGTTCCGGCAGACGCGGCCGCTTAGCCGCCGCTTAGCCGGCCGATGCTGGAACGCGATGCCTTCGTCATCGCCCGAGCTGGACCGCCCAGGTGGCGATCTCGGTGCGCGAGGAGAAGCCGAGTTTGCCGAGAATATGCCGGACGTGGGTTTCCACCGTGCGCTCGGACAGGAACAGCCGATCCGCGATTTCCTTGTTGGACAACGCCTCCGCGATCAGGGTCGCAACCTCGGACTCCCGAACAGTCAGCGGGTTGGTGGTGCGCCCCAACGCTTCCAGGCGAGTCAACAGGGTGACGGACACCGCCAACGGACCGGGCATGTCCAGCCGGCGGAACTCGCCGGCAGCCTGATCGACCAGCGTGCGTGCCAATCGCAGGTCCTGCCGGCCGGGCTCCGACCCCGGCCCTGCCGTGAGCTCGGTGGCCAGCAGGGCCCGCGCCCAGCCCAATCGGCTCAGCGCCGTGAACGGTCGCGCACCCAGCCGGGCGTTCATCGCCACCGCGTCGGCGTACAGCCGCAGGGCGTCATCGTGACGTCCGGCAACGAGCGCCAGATCGGCCAGTACGCGCGCGTTCGATCCGTGACAGAAGACCGCGCCCGAGCCGTCGCCGCTGTAGTACACCGCGGTCGGGGCCAGCCGTTCGTAGACCGCCGCAGCGACCGGAGCGTCCTGCAGCTCGACCGCAACTTCCCCGATCAGCCCCAGGGTGGGCGCCCACCGCAGCCCGACCGGCATCGTCGCGGGCAGCTCGCGGAACTCCTCGAAGGCCGCTGCGGCCTCGTCGCGACGCCCGACCAGCAGCAGCCAGGAGCACTTCGAAACCTGGACCAAGGGCATGTCCGGCGCCGCCTTCATCACTTCCAGCCACCCGTCCGGAAGCTCGGTCGGGTCACCCCTGGTGAGTGCCAGTTGCGAGCTGAAGGCGTAGAACATGCCGATCAGCGACACGTCGCCCATGCGTTCTGCCAGTTCGCGTGCGGCCAGGTTGTGGTTCCGGGCATCGGCAAAATCGCCCACCAGGGCCGACCGGGTGGCCATCAACCGATGGTGGTGCCACCTGGCCAGGCCTGACCGACGGGCGCGGGCGATGCGGTCGATCTCGGTGAGTTCACGGTCGACCTCGGCCAGGTTGCCCAGCTGGAACGCCGCATCGACCCGCCACAGGTGACCCCAAAGCGCCGCGACCGGTCGCCGGTCCGCATCGCCGAGTTCCACCGCCCGCCGACCCAGCTCCAGCCGCTCAGCCACCGACGACGGAATAGCAATCGCCAGGTGCCGGGCCGCGACCGCTTCCAGAATGGCGTCCCCGTTCCCGGTCGCCTCGGCGGCGACCAGTGCCTCGGCCGCCAGGTCCGCGGCGTGCGGTCCGCCACCTTCCTCTGCCTCGGCCACGGCCAGCTGTGCCAGCAGCCGAGCGCGGGTGACCGGGTCGGTCACTGCCGGATGCGCGAGTGCCCGCCGGCACAGTCGGCGGACGACCCGGTTGACCACGGGGGCGCCGATGCCGTGAATCACCAGCCCGGCGGCAGCGAGGAGCTCCGGCCGGCCGGCCCGGTCGGCGAGCTCCGCTGCCTCGACGCAGCTGCCCACCGCCCCGCGGATGTCGAAATTGTCGAACTGGGCGCGAGCCAGTTCGAGGGTCAATTCCGGGACGA
>DASQFG010000265.1:0-8675 GCA_035633315.1 Nakamurella sp.
CGGGTACTGGCCGAATCCATCGCCCGACACTGCGGCGACAGTGCGATGCGGGGTCCCCCGGTGCTGCCACCCCGGTGAGCGCCGACCAGGCCGCGTCGTCGGACGAGTGAGCGCCCCGAGCGGCATGACGTCCGCTGACGACAGGCGTGACGGGCAAAGGAGTGTCGCGGCAGCGGATGCGCCGACGAAACCGTCAGACGAACTCCCGACCGAACAGGGCCGTCAGTTGAGCACCTTCTGACACTCCGGCAATTCTTTGGCGGCGGCGAGCACCGCCGCATCGACGTCGGCCATGGTGCCGGGCTGGGCGTCGCTGGCTTCCTTCTCGATGGCGTCGATCGCGTTCTCGAGATCGGCCTTGCTGGACGGCGTGAGAGCGGTGATGGTCTGCGCGCCCTTGCCGTACACGCTCGACAGGCTGGAGAGCCGGTCGATGGCCGCTTTCGCCAGGTCCTCGCCGTTGGTGACGGCGGGCGGCGGCGTGAGTTGCAGGATCTCGACGGTCGTCTCGGCGCTGACCGAAATGTTGCTGTACGCCTCGGCGACCGTCTCCTGGGCCTGGGCGAGCGTCTGCCCGCTGGTGTCGGGAGACGCGAACTGGGTGAGATCCGTGATGCCCTGACAGAAGGTGGTGAACCAGTACTCGGTGTCGGAATCCAGGCCTGACGACGATGACGTGTCCGTCGTGTCGGTGGTCTCGGTGGTCTTGGTGGTCTTGGTGGTTTCGGTGGTCGACTCATCCGACGATGACGTCGACGTACTCGCTGACGAGGAGCTGGACACGGTGCCGCCCGCCTGCGCGGCGCCAGGCACCGATTGGGAACAGGCCGTCAGCAGCAGGAGCGCAGCTCCGAACACCGCGGTCAGGACGGGGCGCTGCTTCATCTGGATATCCCTTCGATACTGCGTTCCGCAGGGTGCGGCCGGCTGATGGTGAACAACGCCTTCACACGCCAAGGCTCTTGCAGGACGGGATCTCCGTCGTGGCCGCCTGGATCGCCGGGTCGAGGCCCGAGATGGATTGCAGCGGTCCCACCGCCTTGATCAGGTCGGCCTGCAGCGTCGTCTTGGCTGCGGCCAACTTGCTCGCGTCGCTCGGATCGACGGCGGCGAAGGACTCGGCGCTCTTGGCCAGATCGGCCCCTGTGGCACCGAGCCCGGTGGTGACGGTTGACGCGAACTCGGCACCCCCCTCGAAGGTGGGCGGCGGCGTGGTCGCCAGCGTTGCCGACGTCGAGGTGAAGGCGCCGCTCAGTGTCTGGATCGCGCTGATCAGCGCCTGCTGACCGGCGGCCGGATCGGGATTCGGGGTCTCCGGGCCGGCGCTCTCGACGGACTTGATCGGTGCGATACCGGTGCACAGGGTGTCGAACCAGGCCGTGGTCTGGGCATCGATCGGCGCGGCCGCGGCGCTGGAGGCTGCGGTGGTCGCGGCGGTTTCCGGTCCGGACGATGCACTGCCGGAGGGCTCCGTCGACGACGCAGCGACCGAGGTCTCCGGGGACGGCGCAGTTGCTGAGGAACTGCCATCGGTGTCGCTGTTCGAGCTGCACGCGGACAGCAGCAGCGCACCGGCGACCAGCAGCGCCGCTGGGGTGAGGCGTTTCATGCACAGGTCCTGTTCGTCGCGGGATCGTTGTGGCGATGCATGCGCCATCCGGGAGTGCCACTGGACGGGTCCCGACGACGCCCGAAAAACTCCTCAACGGAGTGGACACCGCGATGGCCCCCACCGTTGTCCACCTGTCCGTACGCGCAGACGGTACCGCCCGCGGCGCCGCGCCACCGGAGTATCGGGGCGGGCGTCGCGGGCGGTGTGCCGACCGGACGCTGGTGGGCGTCCGGGCGGTGTGCCGACCGGACGCTGGTGGGCGTCAGGCGTGCAGCGGTTCCTCGGCGTGCAGCGCATGCGCGCGACGCTTGGACACCAGCACGGCTCCGACGATGATCACGACGGAGGCGATCGCGATCCCGTAGCGAACGCCGTCGTTGGCCGACGACCCCACGGTGAGCGTGACCACGGCCGGTGCGATCAGCAGCGACACCAGGTTCATCACCTTGAGCAGCGGGTTGATGGCCGGTCCGGCGGTGTCCTTGAACGGGTCGCCGACCGTGTCGCCGATGATGGTGGCCTCGTGCGCCAGCGACCCCTTGCCGCCGAAGTTGCCGTCCTCGACGATCTTCTTGGCGTTGTCCCACGAGCCGCCCGAGTTGGCCAAGAAGACGGCCATCAGGGTGCCGGTGGCGATACAGCCGGCCAGGTACCCGGCCAGCGGCCCGACACCCAGTCCGAAACCGACGGCGATCGGCGCGAACACCGCCAGCAGGCCCGGTGTGGCCAGCTCACGCAGCGAGTCGCGGGTGCAGATGTCGACCACCCGGCCGTACTCGGGGCGCTCCGTGCCGTCCATGATCCCGGGGTGGTCGCGGAACTGCTTGCGCACCTCCATGACGACCGCGCCCGCCGCCCGGGCCACCGCGTTGACGGCCAGCCCGGAGAACATGAACACCACGCACGCGCCGAGCAGCATGCCGACCAGGGTGTTCGGCGAGACCACATTGGCGGTGAAGACATCGACCTTTTCACCGGCGGCGACCAGCGCCTGGCCGATCGCGTCGGAGTAGGAACCGAACAGCGCGGTAGCGGCGAGCACCGCCGTGGCGATCGCGATGCCCTTGGTGATGGCCTTGGTGGTATTGCCGACCGCATCCAGCTCGGTGAGGATCTGGGCGCCCTGCGGCGAGACGTCGCCGCTCATTTCCGCGACGCCCTGGGCGTTGTCGGAGACCGGGCCGAAGGTGTCCATCGCGACGATGACGCCGACCGTGGTCAGCAGGCCGCAGCCGGCCAGCGCGATCATGAACAGCGCGACGATGACGGATCCGGAGAGCAGGTAGGCACCGTAGACCGCGGCCGCGATGACCAGAGCGGTGTAGACCGCCGACTCGAAGCCGACGCTGATGCCGGCCAGGATGACGGTGGCCGCGCCGGTGAGCGAGGACCGGGCGACGTCGTTGGTCGGCTTGGTGTGCGTGCCGGTGAAGTACCCGGTCAACCAGAGGATGACGCCGGCCAGCACGATGCCGATGATCACCGCGACGGAGGCGATCATCGCCGGGTTGCCGGACTCGTTGCGCACCGAGTCGACGCCCAGATCCTGGAAGTTCTTCGGCAGGTAGGCGAAGGCGGCCACCGTGCACAGGACCGCGGAGATCACCGCCGAGATGTAGAACGACCGGGTGATCGTGGTCAATCCGTTCTCGCCCGGCCTGGCCTTGGTGATGTAGACGCCGATGATCGCGGTCAACACACCGAGCGCCGGCACGATCAACGGGAAGATCAGGCCCTTGCTGCCGAACGCGGAGCTGCCCAGGATGAGCGAGGCGACCAGGGTGACGGCGTAGGACTCGAAGAGGTCGGCGGCCATGCCGGCGCAGTCGCCGACGTTGTCCCCCACGTTGTCCGCGATGGTGGCGGCGTTGCGCGGGTCGTCCTCCGGGATGCCCTTCTCGACCTTGCCGACCAGGTCGGCGCCGACGTCCGCGGCCTTGGTGAAGATCCCGCCGCCGACCCTCATGAACATGGCCAGCAGCGCGGCGCCGAAACCGAAGCCCTCCAGCACCTTCGGCGCACCGCCGGCGTAGGCGAGCACCACCACCGAGGCACCGAGCAGGCCGAGCCCGGTGGTCGCCAGACCCACCGTGCCACCGGTGCGGAACCCGATCTGCATGGCACGCTCGCGGCCTTCGCCGTTGGCAGCCGCGGCCACTCGGACGTTCGCCCTGGTGGACAACCACATGCCGACGTAGCCGATGGTGGCCGAGAACAGTGCCCCGACCAGGAAGAAGACCGACCGGCCGATGCGTTCGCTCGTGGTGGTCGCTGGCAGTACGAAGAGCAGCACGAACACGATGACCACGAAGATCGCCAGTGTCCGGAACTGCCTCCCCAGGTACGCGGCCGCGCCCTCCTGGACCGCTTCGGAGATCTCTTGCATCTTGGGCGTGCCCTGGCCGGCGGCGAGCACGCCGGCCCGCAGCACAAAGGCGATGACAAGGGCCACGACAGCAATCACCGCCACTCCGATGATGATGAGTTGATCACTACCGGTGACGGTGAGGTCCGCGGCAAGGTTGTTGGACATCGAACTCCCGATCCATGCGTGGCACGCATATTTCTAGGTCCGGCCCATCGCTGATGCGGACCGGCATTGGTCGATCGCGTCGCGGGCCGGTGGCCCGACGTGACGCTGAGTACTCTATGGCACCGTTAGAGCCACCTTGCGCACGTTCGACTGTGACGTACGACCAGACATACCGGACTACCGCGCATGTTCGAACACAGTCGACCACGCCGCCACAATGGACGGGTGATGTCACCGGTTTCGCGCGCAGATCCTGACGGTCTGCTGGCCGTGCTGAATCGGTGCAGCGCAACAGAAGTGACATCGCTCACATCGAGCGTCACTCATGTGGAGCAACTTTCGCCGCGGCACGGAAAATCCGCTGCCTGGCCCGCCTGGGTGCCCGACGAGCTTCGCCACACATTGCTCAGCACGGGGATCGGTCAGCTCTGGACCCATCAGGCGGGGGCGGCCGATCTCGCGCATTCCGGGCTTGACGTTGTGATTGCCACCGGAACCGCCTCCGGTAAGTCACTGGGTTACCTCCTTCCGGTCCTGACGGCGCTGCTCACCGACCCGAGGGCGTGCGCGCTCTACCTGGCGCCGACCAAGGCGCTGGCGGCCGATCAGCTCGGCTCCGTGGAGTCGCTCGGCCCGTCCGGAATCCGCGCAGCCTGCTACGACGGGGATGCCACCATCGCCGACCGGGACTGGGCGAGGGCGCACGCGAACTGGATCCTGACCAACCCGGACATGCTGCACCGCGGAGTCCTCGCCGCGCACCATCGCTGGGCGCGGGTGCTGCGCCGGCTGAAGTACGTGGTGGTCGACGAGTGCCACGCCTATCGCGGGGTGTTCGGCTCGCACGTCGGGCTCGTGCTGCGCCGGCTGATCCGGATGGCCCGGCGGTACGGCTCCGACCCGGTCGTGGTGCTCGCCTCGGCGACCTCGGCCGATCCGGCACGCTCGGCGCAGCGGTTGGTCGGCCGGCCGTTCGTCGCGGTGACGGACGACGGGTCGCCGCGGCCCGGCCTGGATTTCGTGCTCTGGGAGCCGGGTTTCGTTGCCGGCGGTTCGGGCGAGCTCGGTGCGCCGGTCCGCCGGTCCGCGCCGTCGGAGGCGGCCAGGATGATGGCGGACCTGGTGGCATCGGGCGCCCGCACGCTGACCTTCGTGCGCTCCCGGCACGGGGCGGAGCAGACCGCGCTCAGCGCCCGTCGCCGGCTCGCCGACGTTGCCCCGTCGCTGGTCGACTCGGTGGCCGCCTACCGCGGCGGCTATCTGCCCGAGGACCGCCGGGAGCTGGAACGCGCACTTGGCCGCGGGGAGCTGATGGGCGTCGCCTCCACCAACGCTCTCGAGCTCGGGGTCGACATCGCCGGACTGGACGCGGCGGTGCTGGCCGGCTACCCGGGCACGCTGGCGTCGCTGTGGCAGCAGGCCGGGCGGGCGGGGCGCCGCGCGGACGCCGGGCGGCGCGCGCTGGTGGTGTTCGTGGCCAGGGACGATCCGCTGGACTCGTACCTGGTGCACCACCCCGAGACGGTGTTCGGCCGCTCGGTGGAGACCGCCGTCACCGATCCCACCAACCCCTACATCCTCGGCCCGCACCTGGCGTGCGCGGCGGCCGAACGGCACCTGACGTCCGACGACCTCGAGCTGTTCGGCGGACTCGCGGTGGTCGGACCGGTCGTCGCCGACCTGATCGCCCGCGGGGTGCTGCGCCGGCGGCCGTCCGGTTGTTACTTCGCCGGGCCGGAGCACCCGGCCGACGACGTCGACCTGCGCGGCGGCGGTGGCGGTCAGGTGGCGATCGTGGAGGAAGAGACGGCCCGGCTGCTCGGCACCGTGGACGTGGCGCGGGCTCCGGCGGCCGTCCACGAGGGCGCCGTTCACCTGCACCGCGGTGACAGCTACCTCGTGCAGTCCCTCGACCTGCAGTCCGGGGTCGCCATGGTGCGCGCCGACCGCCCGGAGTGGTCGACGATCGCCCGATCGGTCTCGACCGTGTCGATGACGTCCGTGGATGCCGAACGCAGCTGTGGGCACGGCGTCCGGGTCGGCCTCGGCCCGGTCGAAGTGACCGAGCAGGTGGTCGGCTACCTGCGCCGGCGGCCGGGCGGCGAACTGATCGACGCGATCGGCCTGGACATGCCCCGGCAGACGCTGTCCACCCGGGCCGTCTGGTACACGATCCGCCTCGACACGCTGCTGGCCGCCGGGTTGTCCGAGGCGGCCGTGCCCGGGTCGCTGCACGCGGCCGAGCATGCCGCGATCGGACTGCTGCCCTTGTTCGCCGGGTGTGACCGCTCGGATATCGGTGGGCTGTCGACGGCAGTGCACCCGGATACCGGGGAGCCCACCGTCATCGTCTACGACGGGTACCCGGGCGGCGCCGGATTCGCCGAGCGCGGGCACGAGGTACTGGCGGACTGGTTGACCGCCGTGCGGGAGGCGGTTGTCGGCTGCGGGTGCGATGCCGGCTGCCCGTCCTGCGTGCAATCGCCCAAGTGCGGCAACGGCAATCACCCGTTGGACAAGGTCGGGGGGGTGGTCGTGCTGGACGTGGTGATCGGCGCGCTGGCCGACGCCCCGCCCGTGGGGCTCGCAGCGGGTTGACCTGCAACGGGTGCGGCGCGTTGCTCGCCCGCTCGCACGGCACGCCGCAATCCGTCCCTTGACGTACGTTTGCCCGAAGTCCGCCGAGCAGGTGAGGGCACGATGAGCGACGAAACCCCGATCGTCACGCTCGCCGACGGGCGGCGGGTCGCCTATCTCGAGGTCGGCGATCCGAACGGCAGCCCGGTGATCAGCTGTCACGGCGGTCTCAGCTCCCGGCTCGACGTGCAGTCGGCCGCATCGTCGGCGGCCACGCTCGGCGTCCGGGTGATCTGTCCCGACCGGCCCGGCATCGGCGGGTCGGATCCGCAACCGGGTCGGGTGTTGGAGGACTGGCCCGCGGAGGTCGAGCAGCTGGCCGACCATCTCGGCCTCGAATCGTTCGCGGTGATGGGCTGGTCCGCCGGCGGGATGTACGCGCAGGCCTGCGCTGCGCGGCTGCCCGACCGGGTCAGCAGGCTCGGGCTGATCGCCAGCGTGATCCCCCGCGAGTGGCCGGGCATGGTCGAGGAGATCAATCGGATGGACCGCACCCTGATGCGGTTGTCCGGCCACGGATCCGTGATCGAGCGCCTGATGTTCTGGACGCTGCGCGGCGGCGCCAGGATCAGCCCGGCGATGATTGCGAAACGGTCGGGCGCACCGGAGGAAGTCGCGGCCGGGATGGGCGACGCGATCGCCGCGGCAATGGTCGATACCCGTTGGGCTGTGCAGGAATACCAATTGCTGAACACCCCGTGGGGTTTCGACCCGGCATCGATCACGGTGCCGACCAGCATCTGGCAGGGCACGGCTGACGATCTGGTTCCGGCCAGCTGGGCGGAGCGGCTCGCCGCCGCGATCCCCGGCGCTGAACTGCATCTGGTCGAGGGCGCCGACCACTTCCTCTGGTACGACCACTGGGACCAGGTCCTCGGCGCGCTGACCCGCGATCCGGCCTGAGCGCCGGCCGCACCGAGTCGGGAACTGTGTTGCCCGGCAACGAGTTTCCCTTGCATGCGTGGTCTGCACTCCGCTCCGCATGTCGCTTCCCAGGCTCAGTGCACTGTGATTTCAACGGTCACCTCCCGTCGGTGATCCGCTGGACGGGTCCGGCGCGGGCGCGCGCGGAGACCGTCCCAGAGATCGGGCCCGCCTGCACCCTGGCGACGACGGACACCAGCACATCGGTGCCCTGCACGGCGCAGGACTCCACCGTCGCGCCATTCGCGGAAGCAACCCGAACCACGCCGGCGCACACCAGGTCAGGGCCTCGCAGCACCCGGGCCGCGCCGGCCAGCGCGGCGAGGTCCGCCGCCGTTTCCGCCCGCTGCCGGGCGAGCACCGCAGCACCGAGGTGGATCGCCAGTGCCGTCACGGCCAACACCAGCACCGCGCCCACACACACGAACACCGTTGCCACACCTCGATCGTCGCTCCCGTCGGATGAGGGCGACGGGTGGGCGGACCTCGGGCGCTGCCGAGCTGCGGCGTCAGGTGCGCAGCGCGTCGGTGTCGGTGTCGGTGCGCAGCGCGTCTGTTCGTCGAACGCGGCGGGCGGAGTCCTGCCATGAACGAGTCCTGACCGGTTCGTCATGCCGCTACCCACCCGGATCCGTGACGCCGCCAGGCTCCCGAGCAGCCGTGGCCGTCGCCCGCAGCGTGATCCCCGGGATCAGCCCGCCAACCGCGCCGGCCGTCACGGTCGCAGTGACGAGATCGCCGGAGCCACCCAGCGCGAGGTTGGCTCCATCAGGGGCCAGCGCGGCGACTGCTCCGGCCGCCCCGGCTTCGTCTCCTCTGCCGGCCAGTCGCGCCGCCTCGCGGGCTGCGTCGGCGCACCGCACCTGTCCGATCATGCAACCGATCCCGCCCAGGCACGCCGCCACCACGACGACCAGACTCGCCAGCGCCACGGCAGCTTCGACCGTCACGCTGCCTCGATCAGCGCTG